>NZ_JVLI01000028.1:0-29276 GCF_001072315.1 Streptococcus pseudopneumoniae
AGCTGATAAAGGTTGAAATGGTTGAGCTTTATTTCCCTGTAAATTAGCGATAATTTGAGGTATATAGGCAATAAATACTATAATTCCAATAAAGGCACCAATGGAACCTACGATTCGATTAATTTTTTGTTTTGTCATATTTCCCTCCAATTATAGAGTATCAAAATGATTGTAAATAAGCAAGGAATATGTTTACTTATGGTTATTGTATGTATGAAATAGAATAAAATGTCTGTTTTTCTTATTCTAAAGAGGATAAATATTAAAAATAGATAGAGTTGATTTTTACTTGATTTTTAAAGATTAAATGAATGGTAAAGGGTAAAAAAATCTCGGTTCTTGTGATGTTGAACCAAGATACGTTTCTATTCTTCTTAATAGCGTGTTGGTCCTGCACTTGCGCTGCGGATATTCAAGCGTTTCTTGAGATAGAAGCGAAGGGCTAGGAGGGTTGCTCCGATAATAGCTAGTGGCAATGGAGCAAGTACTGGGTTAAGGCTAGCTGGTAGGAAGCTTGTTGCAAAGAAGACAAGCAACCAAAGGAACATAGAAACTAGGATAACCAGTACAGATTTCCAGAAAGGTGGACGTTGACTGCGGTCCATATCAGGCCCGTAGTATTGGTAAACAAAGTAGTACATCAAGTAGAAGGCAAATCCACCAACAAGTCCAACTAATAGGAGGGTAATCAAACCGTAACCGATAGCTTGATCTGCTGAGAAGAAGGTTGTGAGGGCGCTGACGAGGGCAAAGAGGCTAGTGATGAAAAGGGCTGAATCCATAATCATCAGTTTTGGATCATCATTTTCTTTTGGATGCTCTTTTTCGTACTGCTCTTTGACAGTGAAGCTATGAGCCCAGTGAGTTGGTGCGCCATAGAGGGAGCGAGCAGTCGTACCTTTGGCTTGCTCCTCAAGGATTTGGGGAATAACTTCCTCAAAAATAGTCTTGATTTCAGCGTCTGTTTTCCCATCTTTGATGAATTGTTGGGTAGCGATGTGGACAAATTCTTGGTTTTTCTTTGTTAATTTTTGTAAATCAATCTGAGACATAGGAACTCCTCTTAGAACCATTTTTTATGGATGAGATAGAGAGTGAGCGAGACACTCATAGCAAAGGCGATAAAGACGATTAACCAGAAGGCATTTGGCTCTCCGTTTAGGGGGATTTCATTATCCTTAAAGTTCATCCCGTAGGCAGAGAAGACCATGGTTGGGATGGACATAACGATGGTCACAAGGGCCAAGGTTTTCATGATGTTGTTCTGGTTGTTGGAAATGATAGAGGCAAAGGTCTCTGTCATAGAATGCAAGACGTTTCCATAAATGTCTGCCATCTCGATGGCCTGTTGGGTTTCAATCAGGGTATCTTCAAGCAGGTCTTCGTCCTCAAGGTATTTCTTGATATTGCTGGTTGAGCTGGTCAATTTCTTAATCACGCGCTCATTTGTTTTGAGGGAGGCCTTGAAATAGACGATGGTTTTTTCCAATTCCATGAGCTCAATCAATTCTTCATTACGAGTTGATTGATGCAGTTGACTTTCGATTTGTTCACTCTTACGATCAATCGAACGAAGGGCTGTTAGGTAAAGCTCTGCATTGCGATAGAGAATCTGAAAGATGAAACGCGAACGCATGAAGGTGTAGAAATTACGCAATCGACGGTTGATAAAGACATCGAGGACCGGTAATGGTTCCAAACAAGTAGTGATAATGGTTTCCTCTGTGATGATAATACCAAGCGGGATGGTGACGTAGTAGGTGCGGTTATTTCTTTCCTCTGTGACTGGAACGTCAACGATAATCAGGGTATACTCGTCTTCAATCGTAATACGAGACATTTCTTCCGCATCGAGCGGTGCTCGAAGGTCGGCAATATCGATATCGAAGGCGTTAGCGATTTCGAGTGATTCATTTTGAGTTGGATTGACGAGATTGATCCAAGTACCCGGTTCAAGCGTATCGATCTCTTTAAATTCAGTTGTTGTAGAGAGAAAAACTTGTTTCATATCCCTTATCCTTTCTCATTTTTCAGATTTTTTCACACCGTACTATTATACTACAAAATCGGCCTTTTTCAAAATAAATCTAACAAAAAACCTGTTGCTATTGGATTTTTACTTTGTCTTGAAATGTTGATTTTTAAATTTGCTCCCCTTTTTGCTCCCCCTATAGTGCTTTTAGTGCAGTTTCGTAGAATGATACTGCTTTTTTTGCGTTCTCTTTTGAGAGGTGGCTATATATATCCATGGTCATTGATAAAGTGGAATGACCTAGGCGGTACTGGAGTTCCTTGTATGGTATTCCAGAGTTAAGCAAGAGACTAGCGTGAGTATGACGGAATCCGTGAAAGCCAATGTTAGGAACATCAGCACGCTTAAAATGTGTTTGCAATCTTCTTTTAAGTCTTGAACTGCTAGGATACTCATGAATGAAATCAGAAAATACCACGCTTTCACGTTGCCCTATCTTCCAGGCCTCTTTAGTTTGGCGTAGTTTGTACTGCTTTAGCATGCTAACAGTCGCTTGATCTATATCTATATCCCGATAACTAGCCTTAGATTTTGGGCTATTGATTTCTAGATCCCGATTTAGTGTTTTGGTAATATGCACAACGGCATTATCTAAGTCAATATCAGACCAGCTAAGTGCTAGAGCCTCATTGATACGGCAACCAGTAGCCAATAGGAACTTATAGAGCGTTGTCTCATAGTAATAACGGTATCTATGAGTATCTAAATTATCGAGATAACCAAGAAATTTTTTTAGTTCTTGATTTTCAAAGTGTTTTACCTTTTGGCGCTTTGCTTTCTGAGTGTTACGAGGTAAAACAACATCATGCGCAGGATTGGACGGTATAGCTTGCATGGTTACGCCATACTGTAAGATACGTTTGTTTAAAGCATGTATCTTGTCATAGTGTAGAAAAGCCCCTTTTTCCCCTATATTGGTCTTGTCAGCAAGTTTGTTGATAATGGACTGGATAAGTGGAGTAGTGAGCTTATCGAGCTTGTAAGCCCCGAAAATGGGCAATATATGATTATCAATTAACTTTCTAACATTGCCTTGAGTGTTTGGCTTAACCGTATTCTTATAACTTTCTAACCAGAGATTGGCTAATTCTTGATAGTTTTTTATGGTGCTAGCCTTTTGTCTAGTACAACCGTCTTTCTGGAAAGTAATTTTTTCTTGATTGGCTTTCTGTTTTACTTCCTTTTGTGTCCGCCCCGTTACCTTAGTTTTGACTTTCTTTCCTGTAACCTGGTCAACTCCTAGATATACATTAGCACGATAGACTTTACTACCGTCTTTTTTTATAACTTCAGTGATCTTCATGATTTAAACCTTTCTAAAATACATCAGCAGGCAAGCCATTATCAAAAAGGTTTTATATCATGCTAGGGCTTCACAGATTGCCCTGTATTCGATTTTAATTAGTCAGACGGTAAATAATACCAGAGTTGGAAACAAGGCGGATATGGGGTTAATATGAGCTTGTTTATAGTAAATAAGCCTGTATTTAAAGTTTTTTATCGTCAGTTAGCTGTTTTAAAGTTTTTTCAAAGTCCGAGTTTATCTTTTGAGTTTTATTGAATAGTTGGTATTCTGCTTTTGCTTTATCTTTCGCAACCTTGGAAGTGATTTTCCCATGACCTTCTAAAATATCGTATTCTTGGAAAGTCAAAAAGCGGTCAATGCTTTGGGCTAGTTGTTGCATTGTCTGAGCTTTTCGCTGTTCTATCTGTCTTTCCAGATAATCAAAATAGCTAGATATTCCTCTTTCAAGGGAACGGATTTCTGTTTCTGAAAGGTAATTCTTTGCTATTTGGGTATCTGCTTGCAGTATGCGACCATTAGGGGAGTTTTTCCATGTTGTAAGTCCCATGTTGTCTTTTGTATGGTCAGCTTTCGTGTAGATAATTTCCGCAGCAGTTTGGCCAGTGATTGCATAATGAAACTTATTCTGTACATCAGCATAGAATTGCTTAGTCAACGTACTTTGTGGATCATAGTCAATAGAAATTTCTGCAAAAATATCTGTAATCTGCAACCATATGCGACGCTCACTAGCCCGGATAGAACGCACGCGCTCCAAGAGCTCACGGAAATAGTCTTTTTCCAGCAAGTTTTCGCCTTGTTTCAGACGGTTGTCATCCATGGCGAACCCTTTTATCATGTACTCACGAAGTACCGAAGTGGCCCACTGTCTAAATCTCGTAGCTTTTTGGGAATTGACACGGTAACCAACTGAAATGATGGCGTCAAGGTTGTAGTAAGTAATTAAGTAATTCTTCCCATCGGTAGCAGTTGTTTCCATTTTGGAAATAACTGAATCTTCTTCTAATTCGCCCTCTTCAAAGATATTTTTTAGGTGTTTACTAATTGCAGGAACACCGACGTCAAAAAGTCTAGCCATTTCTTTCTGACTAGTCCAAATCGTTTCGCCTTTGATGATGACACTAGCTGTCTCGCTATCGTTGTCAGCAGTATAGATTAAGAATTGTAATTCGTTCATGAGATCCTTTCTAAAATATTGTAAGTGGTTGACATTTGTTGACATCAACAAAATTAGTAGATATGGGGCTTATATTGGGTTGAAGCTTGAGCGAAGCCCGAGAATCCACGCGCTCCAGGATTGTTGAACATTGTGGCGCGTGGTATGCGATAGGTCGCATTTTAAATGCAAGAGTGGTATAATGATGTTGTAAATACCTAACCTTTCGCTTATTTTCAGTTAGGTACTATTAGACAAGTTGGCAGTAGCTAGCTTGTCTTTTTCTATTTGTCAATTTCGCTTATTTTTTCGATTTAGTCTGTAAAATTGGCTTTCTATTCTTCAATTTCCCCTGTTTTTGCACAATAGACCATGAAAAGATGGTTGCTATTGGCAGATATGGGGGAGTTTAGCCTTTATTCTTAATATCGTTTAATTTGGCCAATGCTTGTATTAAATTGTTAATTAATAAATCTACTTGATCTTGGGAAACTGTCTTGATAGCATCGTCAATATTGTCTGTCAGAGAGGATAAAGCATCATTTATTTGGCTAAATACTTTTTTTAAGTATGCTTTCTTTTCTTCGGGAGGTAAAGCCATCAGTTCCTTATCGCTTAGAGTGTTTTCAATTCGTTTTATTTTTACTACGTTATTTGGGGTTTCTTCTGGTTCAATGCTAACAGGATAACCAGTAACATTAAAAAAATCTTCCTCAGCTCTTACCTTATCCAAATACAAAGAAAGCTGTTCGTTATAATTTCCAAATTTACTAATTTCTTGGATAATCTTATCAGCTTGATAAGGTTCAACGATTGACAGTAACTCCATATAATCATGCGCCTCTGAGTCAAAAAAATCGAATAAATCATTTAGCGTTTTTACCTTTGAAATTTCGCAGTTATAGAAATATAAACTTGTGATTGTATCTAAGTCAAGATCTAAAAATCTAGCACGTTCTACAATTTTTAAGGTGTTTTCAAAAACATTCTTGTTAATTGTTGATTCAGAATCTATTAATCTATTTTTTATAGCTTTTTCGATTTGTTCTAGTTCAAATCGAACATCACTATACCCCAACAGATACCCAACGCTTACCCCAAAGTAATCAGCTAATTGTTTTGCTTTTTCTGGTTTAATTTGGCTTTCTCCGTTTTCCCAATTTTGAAGAGTACGATAATGAACCCCAATATTTTCAGCTAACTCTTTTTGAGATAGCTTTTTTTCTTGTCTTAATTCTTTCAATCTATTCATGTTTTATCACACCTTTCACAGATGATTATATACTATATCTTAGAAAAAGTACATTTTTTTTGTGCAAAAATTAAAAAAATAGTTGACAATAGAAAAAATATTGTGTATCATACAATTCAAGCACAGAAAAAATGTGCAAAACCCTCCAACCTTTCACGCTTTCAATCTATTCATGGAGGGGGATTTTTTAGAAAGGGGGAAAGCTATGAGTAAACTACGAGGCTATCGAGTTATGTTAGGACTAACTCAGCAACAAATGGCGGATAAGCTAAAAATTTCTTTGCAGTCATACAACAACAAAGAATTAGGTAAAACGCCATTCAATGACAAAGAACGCCTAGCGATCAAGTCAATGGTTGCAGAAATCAAATCAGATATAACCATAGATGAACTATTTTATAGTTAGAAAGGAGCAAACCTATCGCAATACTACGCTACATTTACAGATTTCTTAAGTGGTGCTTTACCACTGGGGATTGAACTACTCGGAAGAAATTTCCGGCCAGAATAGAAAGGAGCTATTAAGAAATCAAGGCTATGGCATTCAGAAATAAAAAAACACGCCAAAGAAGCGCGTGAGAGCAACAAAAAAAGGCTTAGCAATAACCACACCGCAAAGCCTTTCACACTAACACTAAAACGAATTTAACAAAAAGCAGGCAAGCTATTATCAAAGAGGTTTTAGTAAAGATTTATACCTAGATTATAGCATATTTAGGGCAATTTGACCATACGGAGAGCGCCAACTCTTAAAACTGGTACTTTCTCACGCTTTCAATTTGGCGAGTCTGAGCGTGAGGATATCCTGTATAAGAAACAACTCAAAAAGCCCCACGCTCTCCGACGGCAAACTTCTGAGCGTGAGGCTAGGAATTACAAGAAAAAAGCATTAAAAAGCCATCGTGGCAAGTATAAAAAGATAGAAAAAGAGGTAAAAAACATGACAACAAAAAAAGCAACATCAAGCCAACAAGTTCTATTATCGGCCAAGAAACTAGCAGAATTAGGGAACGAATTAACCGACATCATGAATGTTTTAGAAATGAATAACCTAGCTCTTGAAGGGCTTGAGTTTGCACTACAGAAAGATACGACCACGTTCTTATGGCTTGCTAAAAAATACACTGATACAGCATACGCCCAGAATGAAAAGCTATACGATCGTCTAAATGAAATAGCCTTTTTGCTTTTGAACAATGATGACGCTAAAGAGCTGGAGGCATACCATGACTAAAGATATTAAAGAAATGGCACAAGCCGAAGACGACTTGCTGAATATGGAACAACCTAAACAAGCGGAATTTATCAAGAACTATAAGGCGATGGTATAACATGAACGAACTAGATTTAACCAACACACAGGCGCTTATCTTTTCCGTGGTACTGATTGGCTTACTGGTCTATCTAAACCACCGAGACCGCAAAAAAAGCGCCCAATTTGAGCGAGAAAACCAACAGACGATAGAAACACCTAACGAGGATTTAAACCCTGATTATGGGCGATATATCCAGCTTGCAGGGGTCAATGTATGGGGAGGAATTGAATGAGTCTATCAGAGAATGACAAACGAGTATTAAGACTAATCAAGGTAGGGGCTGAAAACTCCATAACAGGGGCAGAAATCAGCCTGATCACTAAGCTAGCAGAAAGAACCGTGCAAGATATTATCAGCCGTCTAATCACGCGCCATAGCGTTCCTATTGTTGGGGTTCGACACGGAACATTTAGAGGATATTTTATCCCAGCTAACAAAGAGGAGCTACTGGACGGTGCAAAAACATTTTACAATCAGATACGAGAAGAAGAAAAGCGCCTAGCAGTGTTGATGAATAGCGACCTAGAAAGCTACAAAGAAACCTTGAAGGAGGTGGGCGGATATGTTTAGCCTAAGCCGAGAAAGCGAGCAAGACCTAGCGCATGGCATTCTGGAAGTAGTGGAAAGATACCTTGAAGCGCGTGATAGACTCAAACCACGACTGACAGGGTTAATCTCAGCCCAGGAAGTCATGGATGAGTTAGATATAAAATATCTGACACTCCAAAAATGGGAAAAAGCAGGGCTAAGGCGATACCAGCCCCCACTAGAAGATACTAGAAAAATCTATTATAAAATATCTGACATCTGGAAGTTTTTGGGGGTGGAAAATGGCAAAAACTAAAATATATTTTTGGCTAAAAATTGATAAGAAATTTTTTGATAATATTTTTATCAAGAGACTAAAAACGGTACCTGGTGGGTACACTATGACGGTGATTTATATTAGGCTCATGCTAGAGAGCTTAGAAAGTGACTGTATTTTATACTATGAGGGATACTTTGACAATCTCAAGGAAGAGTTAGCCCTAAAATTAGATGTATCGGAAGATGATATAGATATGACCATGGCATACTTTACTAAGTGTGGTCTAATACAAGTTGATGAAGATAAAAACGCAGAACTACCACAGGCAAAAGCCTTGGTTGAGAGTGAAACAAACTGGGCAAACTATAAACGTGAACAACGAAAAAAAGCAAAATTGGAAGAAGTCCAACCATCTTTGACAATTTCCAACTCGTGTCCAATAGAGATAGAGATAGAGAAAGAGATAGAGAAAGAGATAGATAAAGAGTTAGAGAAAAAAACTTCTTCTGCTCCTACTGCTGAAATCTCTAACTATTACCAAAAGCGTATAGGGGTTATGGATGGGCAACAATATCAAATACTGACTGACTATCTCACTCTTGACAGTATGGAGCTAGAGGTTATCAAGATTGCCATAGACAAGGCTGCAGATAACGGCAAGCGATCTTTTAGCTATATCAATTCAATACTCAAGAACTGGAGACAGAATGGTATTAGAACCATGGTACAAGTCGAAGATGAACAGAGACTGTTTCAGCAAAAGAAACAAGGTCAGTCTGACGATGATATTCAAGATCCGTTTATTTACTGACGGAGAGGAGAAACAATGGAATTACTGAATACAGACCAGCTCAATGAAAAAATAAAGGTCACTGATGAGCTTTGCCCAACCCATCAGATTAACCTAGTACAATTCAAAAAGCCAGATGGTTATACATCACCCTACTGTATGGAATGTACTAGGGAGAACATCAAACAGACGGAGCTAGAGGGCATAGAAAAAGCCCTAGGCCATGATCTGGACTCTTCAACCTATGATGTGCTAGCGCGTGAAAGTACGGTGTCAAATGAGCTGAGAGAGGCCTCTTTTAGCACTTTCAAAGCCGAGACAAAAGAGGAACACGAGGCCAAGGAGTTTGCTATCAAACAAGCTAAGGAGTACCTAAACGGTATGACAGGAAACACGCTAATTATGGGCAATCCAGGTACGGGCAAAAGTCATTTATGCTATTCTATGGCCAAAGCGATTAACGAGGGCTATAAGTCTAGGAATGAGCCTAAGAGTGTGCTTTTTGTCAGTATTACTGAGATTATCACGCGCATTCAGTCAGGTTGGCAGTATAGACAGAGTGATTTTACAGAGTATGATGCCTTGAAGTTACTGACTGAGGTTGACTATCTCTTTATTGATGATTTAGGAACAGAAAGCGTTATGAACAGCCAAAAAAATGAAGCTAATAATTGGGTACAGGCCTTTCTTTTCAAGATTTTTGATAAGCGAGACACAACTATCATCAACACCAATCACAACGGAAAAGAGCTGGTCAGAATCTATAATGATAAGCTAGTCAGTCGCATTGGCAAACGGTCAGAGGGGAATGTATACAACATGACAGACATCAAAGACAAGAGGATGAAGCGTAATTTTTAACCAAATAAAAAAAGGAGGAATTCCATGATAGAACCAGCATACTTTGAACAGGCAGATCAGGAACTGGAGGAACTCAATCGCAAACGTGACGATTTTATGGCGGATGCAACACCAGTATGTCTTGAAGATACGCCTAAACTGATTGAACTAGGTGAGAAGTTTCGGACGGAAGACACCAGCATAAATGCCTATGAGTTATACAGACACCCTGAAGCGCGTGCAAAGTTATTCGCCCAAATCGCGGAAGCCTGCTTCTTGCTGATTGCAGATAGCTCACCAGTACCAGTGCAGCCGACACAAGCACAGCGGATACATTTTTGCGAGTACTTGGAAGGACAATTCCAGAATATCATTAAGAAGTTGATTGCAGGAACTGACAAGCAAGCTCTAGAGTCTTTACTTGAAGCTTTGCAACTACCCAAAGAAAAACAAGCTCAATTTGTCCGTGATGTGGTAGTAAGTGGCTTACTCAGTGAAGAATAGTAGCAAAGGGGCATTGCCTCTTTTTGTGGTTTCACTACTACTGAATCCAATAGTTTTGGGTTTTTCCATATAGGGGGAAATAATGAAGCGGTTAGCAATAGAAACAATCACTAAACCAATGAAGCTGAGAGGAATATCTAAGGGTATAGCTGAGTTGGACGGTCAACGTTTAGAGATTGATTTGGATAATTTAATGATTGATTTTGGTGGAGAGTCATTTGAATTAGACAGAATAGCAGGAACTAAGGGAGGTTATCGCTATTTCTTTCTTTGCCCTGATTGTGGTAGACGGTGCAGGTTGCTTTATAAACGGTATTTGTATTTTAGTTGCGGTACTTGTCTAGATATCCACAAGAGCACTCTTAACCGTAGTAAAACGGATTGCCAATACTACTGGGAACTTGCACTAAAAGAAGCCAGAAAGGTAGAACCAGGGTGGAGTCCTAGACGTGGTGGATATATGTTTGATGGTTTCCCTGAAAGACCAAAGTATATGAAGCGTGACAGGTATCATAAGCACTATAAGAAGTTTTTGAAGTATACTAAAAAAGGGGATAGATTTTGGCTGAATGGTTCTAGATTGTGAGACAATATGAAGTAGTGTGCAATTTACAAAACGAACACCGTATAAGGGGGAAATATGGAACGTGATAGCCGAGGGAGATTTTTACCAGGTAACCAAGTAGCAAAAGGCAACAGGGGCAACAGAAAGCCAAAATATGGCAATAGCAACGCTTTGAAGCATGGACTATGCAGAGGATACACTGGACTGTTACCAAGCCGAAAAGGTGGGGTGTCTATATATAAAAATGGTGCATACCTTGGAACACTACCAGACAAGTATTTCCACCATTCTGAAGATGGGGCGCTTTGGGTAGATTATAACGCTTGTCAGTATTTGATTTCGGTTTGTGGCTTACCTGAGAGTATGTTTAGCGAATCAGAAGAATGGTAAGGGGGCATATACTTGAACTCCGAGCGAACGCCGAGAAAACGAAAAAAAGCCAAGGCGCTCCGCCTCAGCTATAATCTCAATAATATTATTATATCACAAAGGAGCGAACTAATGGAGCTGGATAAGTTTAAAACGATGATGAACGTCAGAGAGCGGATGACTTACTTTCTACGTTTCCAGAGGATGGCAGGGAGTGAAAACCAAGTTAGGATAGACGAAGAGGCTTGGAAACTTATCTTACCTGATCGGTGGAATTTGAGTGGTGAACATGAAAAGGCAATCCGTGAGGGGTTGGAGATATTTGCCCACGACATCAACAACATAGAGAACAAGCGAGCCAGAAAATACTTCATTATCCATTATTGCTACATGAGGAAGAAAACAATGAGCGAATGCGTAGAAATGGCAGGTACTAGCTCCACTAGTTATCACCGATACAAACAGATAGCTGTTTTAAACTTTGCGAGAATCCACCAGAACAGAGAGCTAGAAGCATATAAGTAGGCAAATGTAGGCTGAGGCTTCATATTAGCCCCCTATTTCGCTTGGTTTCGTACTGGACAACTAAAACACCATGGATAAACTAGAAGCCCTCAGAAACGAATCTGGGGGCTTTTGTGAGGTCATAATCTTATAAACCACGCGCTTCATGGTATAATATACCTATCAGCAACCAGCAATAAAAAAGCACGTTTGACCGTGCTAGTTTCTTGCCTGCTGAACTCGTCAAATCCTAGCCCTTTTGTGGGGCTTTTTTGCTCCCCTTTTTGCGTACTTTGGGGGAGCAAGTAGTAAAAAGTAATGTTAGTATTTTTTGTTAAAAAGCGCGTGATATAAGGGTTAGGAAGCCCTAAGGAAACATAAAATAAGAAGTTTTTTATTATACTACAAAATCGGCCTTTTGGGTAATAGAATCTCACTTTTTTTGGTATAATGGTAAGCAATAATGGACTAGAAAGAACAAAGATGCAAGATAAAATTGTCATTCATGGGGCGCGTGCCCATAATTTAAAAAATATTGATGTGGAGATTCCACGAGACAAGCTGGTTGTAGTGACTGGTTTGTCAGGTTCAGGGAAATCCAGTTTGGCCTTTGATACCCTCTATGCGGAGGGACAACGTCGCTATGTGGAGAGTTTGTCAGCCTACGCTCGTCAATTCTTGGGGAATATGGAGAAGCCTGATGTAGATGCTATTGATGGTCTCAGCCCAGCTATTTCTATCGACCAGAAAACGACTAGCAAAAACCCTCGTTCGACGGTGGGAACTACGACTGAAATCAATGACTATCTGCGTCTCCTCTACGCGCGTGTGGGGACGCCTTACTGTATCAACGGGCATGGGGCTATCAAGGCTTCTTCTGTGGAGCAAATCGTGGATAAGGTTTTGGAGTTGCCTGAACGCCAGCGCCTGCAAATTTTAGCTCCAATCATCCGCAAGAAAAAAGGACAGCACAAGAGCGTTATTGAAAAGATTCAGAAAGATGGGTATGTCCGTGTCCGTGTGGATGGGGAAGTCTATGATGTGACCGAAGTGCCAGACTTGTCCAAGAGCAAGCAACACAATATTGATGTCGTGGTTGACCGTATTGTTATCAAGGAGGGTATTCGTAGCCGTCTCTTTGATTCCATTGAAGCTGCCCTTCGTATCGCAGAAGGTTATGTCATTATCGACACTATGGACGATTTGGAGTTGCTCTTCTCTGAGCATTATGCCTGTCCAGTTTGTGGCTTTACTGTTCCAGAGTTAGAGCCACGTCTCTTCTCCTTCAATGCTCCTTTTGGTTCTTGTAGTGAGTGTGATGGCTTGGGTATCAAGCTGGAGGTGGATACTGATTTGGTAGTACCAGATGCCAGCAAAACCTTACATGAGGGGGCGCTAGCACCTTGGAATCCTATCTCATCTAACTACTATCCAAACATGCTAGAGCAGGCCATGACAGCCTTTGGAGTGGATATGGATAAGCCTTTTGATGACTTGTCAGAAGAGGATAAGAACTTGATTCTCTACGGCTCAGATGGTAAGGAATTCCATTTCCACTATGAAAATGAATTTGGTGGCGTGCGCGATATCGATATTCCTTTTGAGGGAGTTGTCAATAATATCAAACGTCGCTACCATGAAACTAATAGTGACTACACCCGCACCCAGATGCGCCTTTACATGAATGAGCTGACCTGCGGAACTTGTCATGGTTATCGTCTCAATGACCAGGCCCTGTCTGTCCGTGTGGGTGGTGAGCAAGGACCACATATCGGAGAAATCTCAGACCTATCTATCGCTGATCACTTGGAATTAGTCAGTCAGTTGACTCTTTCTGAAAATGAAGCTATTATTGCTCGTCCCATTCTCAAGGAAATCAAGGACCGTTTGACCTTCCTTAATAACGTGGGTCTTAACTATCTGACTCTGTCTCGTTCAGCAGGAACCCTTTCAGGTGGGGAAAGTCAGCGTATTCGCTTGGCGACCCAGATTGGTTCTAACTTATCTGGAGTCCTCTATATCTTGGATGAGCCTTCGATTGGGCTCCACCAGAGGGACAATGACCGTCTGATTGCTAGTCTCAAAAAGATGCGCGACTTGGGTAATACACTCATTGTGGTGGAACACGACGAAGATACCATGCGTGAGGCGGATTATCTGATTGACGTTGGTCCCGGTGCCGGTGTTTTTGGTGGGGAAATTGTTGCGGCAGGTACGCCTAAACAGGTAGCTCGTAACAGTAAGTCTATCACAGGCCAGTACTTGTCAGGCAAACGTACCATTCCAGTACCAGACGAGCGTCGTGTGGGGAATGGTCGTTTTATCGCAGTGACAGGAGCGCGTGAGAACAACCTGCAAAATGTCACAGCTCGCTTTCCACTAGGAAAATTCATCGCGGTGACAGGGGTATCAGGTTCAGGGAAATCGACCCTAATCAATAGCATTCTCAAAAAAGCTATTGCCCAGAAGCTCAACCGTAATTCAGACAAGCCTGGTAAATTCAAGACCATCACAGGGATTGAGCATGTAGACCGTTTGATTGACATTGACCAGAGTCCAATTGGACGAACGCCGAGGTCCAACCCTGCTACCTATACAGGTGTCTTTGACGATATACGTGACCTCTTTGCTCAAACAAATGAAGCCAAGATTCGAGGTTACAAGAAGGGTCGTTTCAGTTTCAACGTCAAGGGTGGTCGTTGTGAAGCCTGCTCAGGTGACGGGATTATCAAGATTGAGATGCACTTCTTGCCAGATGTTTATGTGGCTTGTGAAGTTTGCCACGGAACCCGCTACAACAGTGAAACTCTAGAAGTTCACTACAAGGAAAAAAATATCTCGCAGGTCTTGGATATGACCGTCAACGATGCGGTAGAATTTTTCCAACACATTCCAAAGATTCAACGCAAACTTCAGACCATCAAGGATGTGGGACTGGGCTATGTGACGCTAGGGCAACCAGCTACCACCCTTTCTGGGGGAGAAGCACAGCGTATGAAGCTGGCTAGTGAACTTCACAAACGATCGACAGGAAAATCTTTTTACATTCTGGATGAGCCGACGACAGGTCTTCATACCGAGGATATCGCTCGCTTGCTCAAGGTTTTAGCTCGCTTTGTCGATGATGGCAATACAGTTCTTGTCATTGAGCACAATCTGGATGTTATCAAGACGGCAGACCATATTATTGACTTGGGACCTGAGGGCGGTGTCGGTGGTGGAACCATCATCGCAACAGGAACTCCAGAAGAAGTAGCGGCCAACGAAGCCAGCTACACAGGACAGTATTTGAAAGGAAAGTTACATCATGAATAAACGTGTACAAGCATTTCTAGCTAAAATGCAAGAAAAAGAACTAGATGGTATCATCATCAATAACCTTAAAAACGTCTATTATTTGACTGGTTTTTGGGGCTCAAACGGAACAGTCTTTATCAGCCGTGACCGTCAGGTCTTGGTGACGGATTCTCGCTACATCATTGCAGCCAAGCAAGAAACCAGTGGGTTTGAGATTGTGGCTGATCGTGATGAATTGGTTGTCATTGCAGGAATTGTTAAGGACATGGGCTTGTCTCGCATCGGTTTTGAGGATGAGATTTCGGTGTCTTATTATCGCCGTATGCAGGCAACCTTTGAAGGAATTGACTTGCTTCCACAAACTCAGTTTGTAGAAGGTCTTCGAATGATTAAGGATGAAGCGGAGATTGCAGCTATTCGCAAGGCTTGTTCTATCTCAGACCAAGCTTTCCGCGATGCGCTTGACTTTATTAAGCCAGGAAAGACTGAAATTGAGATTGCCAACTTCCTTGACTTCCGCATGCGTGAGTTGGGAGCATCTGGCTTGTCTTTTGATACGATTCTAGCTAGCGGTATCAATTCTTCTAAGCCTCATGCCCATCCTATGCATAAACCAGTTGAGCTAGGAGAAGCCATTACTATGGACTTCGGTTGCCTTTATGACCACTATGTCAGTGATATGACACGGACTATCTATCTAGGGCATGTCAGCGACGAGCAGGCAGAGATTTACAATACGGTTCTCAAAGCCAATCAAGCCTTGATTGACCAGGCTAAGGCTGGCTTAGGTTTCCGTGACTTTGACAAAATCCCTCGTGATATTATCATCGAGGCAGGCTATGGCGACTACTTTACCCACGGTATCGGACACGGTATTGGACTGGATATCCATGAGGAACCATACTTTAGCCAGACTTCTACAGAAACTATTAAGGCAGGTATGGCCTTGACAGATGAGCCAGGTATCTATATCGAAGGCAAATATGGCGTTCGTATCGAGGATGATATCCTGATTACAGAGACAGGTTGTGAATTATTGACCCTTGCTCCAAAAGAGTTGATAGTTATTTAAGAGTTAAACAACTCAAATGATTGACTTTTAAATTTTAAAGGTTTATACTGAAAGACGAAAACGGTAGGTGAGGCTACCATAGGGATACGGATGACTACCGCAAAGCAGTGGAGACACTACTCGTTGGTCAACAGTCCTGGTCGCGAAGGCCAAGACTAAGCTCATTACATTGCCCTATGGAGTTAAAGCTTGAACGAAAAACAGATAATTAGTTTTTTAATCCTGCCATTTTATGGTGGGATTTTCTACTGTTTAAATCAAAGAAAGGAGCTAAACGATGCAAATTGACGATCATCCGGAACCGCACATACACAGCCAATCACTGATTTGTGTCGTTCTGCCCTTATAAAGTGATTGGTCTCTGTGTATGAAACACATCATTCATACAGATAGGAGAAACCAATGAAAACTACAAAAGAAAGATTAGCAACAGCTATTCATACATCTTTAAACGAAACTCTATCTTTTTATAAGACAAGTCTAACAGGCTTGACTGAGGAGCAGGTGGAGAAAAATCGTGACCTATATGGCGAAAATACCATCACAAAGGGTCAAGAAGACAGTATCCTCAAAAAGATTTACGAATCCATTATCAATCCTTTTACGATCATCTTACTGGTCATCGCCGTGATTTCCTTGGTGACCAATGTCTGGTTGGCAAAACCAGGTCAAGAGGATCCGACGACTTCTATTATCATCGTTGTCCTAGTTCTCATTTCTGGTGGCATACGCTTTGTCCAAGAACTCCGTAGTGATAAGGCTGCGACCAATCTATCAAAAATGATTGTCAACACAGCGACTGTCATTCGTCAAGGAGAAATCCAAGAAGTACCTATCGATGATTTGGTAGTGGGTGACGTGGTTAAATTAAGCGCTGGAGACATGATTCCAGCAGATCTTCTTTTATTTGAGTCGCGCGATTTCTTTGTACAACAGTCGGGCTTGACAGGTGAAAGTGAATCGGTTGAAAAATTGGCCTTGACCAAGGCAACAGTTCAACAATCTGATAGTCTGCTAGAAGCAGAAGCGCTCGCTTTTATGGGAACCAATGTCTTATCTGGTAGTGCCAAGGCCGTGGTTTTAGCAGTTGGTGATGATACCATGATGGGGGCCATTGAGCAGACTTTGAACACCTATGATGAACCTACTTCGTTTGAACGGGAGATGAATAGTATTTCGTGGCTCTTGATTCGTTTGATGCTGGTCATGGTGCCCATCGTTTTCTTGTCCAATGGTTTAACAGATGGAGATTGGTTAGAAGCTGGCGTATTTGCTTTGAGTGTTGGTGTTGGATTGACACCTGAGATGCTTCCTATGATTATCACGGCCAGTCTAGCAAAAGGCTCCATCATTATGGCCAAGGAAAAAGTGGTTATCAAGAAACTCAATGCCATACAGGACTTAGGGGCGATTGATATTTTGTGTACAGATAAGACAGGAACTCTAACCCAAGACGAAATTGTCCTTGAATATCCCTTGGACATCCACGGACGCTTGGATTTGACCGTCTTGAGACGAGCTTATCTCAATTCTTATTTTCAAACGGGCTTGAAAAATTTGATGGACAGAGCCATCATCAAACGGACTGAAAAGGAAGCCAAAGAACACACCCTCTTGCAAAATCTGGCTCAAACTTTTCAAAAAATAGATGAGCTTCCCTTTGATTTTGAACGTAGACGGATGAGTGTTATCGTTAAGGATGAACACGAAGTTGTTAGTTTGGTAACCAAGGGTGCCCTAGAGGAAATGTTGACGATTTCCAGTTATGCGGAATACCAAGGAGTGATTACTCCTTTGACAGATGTTATTAGAGAAGAAATTTTAGCAGAAGTCAGACAACTAAATCAACAAGGTTTGCGTGTCTTGGGAGTGGCCTATAAGTCAGGTTTGAGGGAAGGTCATGCCTATACAGTTGATGACGAAGGGGATATGATTCTAACTGGTTATTTAGCCTTCCTAGATCCTCCTAAACCATCTGCAGCACCAGCAATTAAGGCACTGTTAGAACATGGGGTTCAAACAAAGATTTTGACGGGAGACAATGAAAAAGTTACCCAAGCAGTCTGTGAAAAGGTTGGATTAGATATTAATCAGATGCTGTTAGGGTCTGAAATTGACCAGATGAGTAATCAAGAATTGGCCCAAGCTGTAGAGGAGGTAACAGTCTTTGCCAAACTTTCTCCTGACCAAAAAGCAAGGATTATTTTGCAATTTAAAGCCAATGGTCATGCTGTTGGCTATATGGGAGATGGGATCAATGATGCCCCTTCTATGAAAGTAGCAGATGTTGGGATTTCTGTTGATACAGCAGTAGATATTGCCAAAGAAACAGCTGATGTTATCCTACTTGATAAGGATCTCATGGTGCTTGAAAAAGGACTTGTTGAAGGGCGTAAGGTCTATGCCAATATGACCAAATATATCAAAATGACAGTGAGTTCTAATTTTGGAAATATCTTATCCCTATTGGTCTCTGGAATCTTTTTACCCTTTTTACCAATGGCACCAGTCCATTTGATTATCCTAAATCTAGTTTATGATTTGTCTTGCATTGCCTTGCCTTTTGACAAGGTGGATAAAGATTTTTTGAGAAATCCGCATACCTGGGAAGCTAAGTCCATCACACGTTTCATGGTTTGGATGGGGCCTATCTCTTCTGCCTTTGATATTTTGACCTTTATTTTGCTCTATTTTATCATTGTACCCATGACGACAGGTCAAGCCTATGTCCATGGAGCGGAGTCTGCCGTAGGATTTATTGTCTTGTTTCAGACAGGTTGGTTTATCGAGTCCATGTGGTCACAGACCATGGTTATCCATATGCTGCGTTCAGCCAAAATTCCCTTTTTACAAAGTCGTCCAGCTTGGCTAGTCCTTGTGACAACCTTATTGGCTGCAGCCTTTGTGACCTTCCTTCCCTACAGTCCACTAGCTAGCCTTCTCCATCTAACTCCTTTAAAACCGATTTATTTCATCTTTTTACTTTTCATCATTATTTTGTATATGATTAGCGTGACAATTGTGAAAAAAATCTATATCAAGAAATATCAAGAATGGCTGTAAATTTCATTTTGTCAAGAAAAAAGTACGAAAATGACGAAAAAAGTCAAAAAAATTTAAAAATAGGTCGCAAGTCGGATGTTTTTTATGGTATAATAGACTAAACTGATAGTAACATGTAGCGAAAGGGGTAGGTACATGATTAAAATTTATACAGTCTCAAGTTGTACTAGCTGTAAAAAAGCAAAAACCTGGCTCAATGCCCACCAGTTAAGTTATAAAGAACAAAATCTTGGTAAAGAAGGAATTACGCGAGAAGAATTACTGGATATTCTGACAAAAACAGATAACGGAATAGCCAGCATCGTTTCATCTAAAAATCGCTATGCCAAAGCCCTTGGAGTGGATATTGAAGATTTGAGCGTCAATGAAGTCCTCAATCTGATTATGGAAACGCCGAGAATTTTAAAGAGCCCAATCCTTGTAGATGAAAAACGCTTGCAAGTTGGCTATAAGGAAGACGATATTCGTGCCTTCCTACCACGCTCTGTCCGTAATGTAGAAAATGCAGAAGCACGTTTGCGTGCAGCTCTATAAACATCAAGGCTGGGAGCAACTCCCAGTCTTATTTTAATTTCAAAAAGAAAGAAGAAAGAAATGAAAAAAATAGTTCTTGTTAGCCTAGCTTTCCTTTTTGTCCTAGTTGGTTGCGGACAGAAAAAAGAAACTGGAACAGCTACAAAAACAGAAAAGGATACGCTTCAGTCGGCATTGCCAGTTATTGAAAATGCTGAGAAGAATACAGTTGTCACCAAGACTTTGGTCTTGCCCAAGTCAGATGATGGCAGCCAGCAAACCCAAACCATTACATACAAAGACAAGACTTTTTTGAGCTTAAGCATTCAACAAAAGCGTCCAGTCTCTGATGAGTTGAAGGCCTATATTGACCAACACGGAGTGGAAGAAACTCAAAAAGCTCTTCTGGAGGCAGAGGAGAAGGATGAGGCTATCATAGAAGCTCGTAAATTAGCAGGATTTAAGCTTGAAACTAAACTATTGAGTGCAACCGAACTTCAAACAACGACTAGTTTTGATTTTCAAGTTTTGGATGTCAAGAAGGCTTCTCAGTTAGAATATCTGAAGAATATTGGCTTGGAAAATCTCTTGAAGAATGAACCAAGCAAATATATTTCAGACAGATTGGCAAATGGCGCGACAGAACAATAGAAAATCCAAATAAATAGACTGCCTGAATTGTAGAACGTAAGGAATTATGCTATAATGGTACTATTCTAAGGAAAGAGGGTGTTAGAATGGGATTTACTGAAGAAACAGTACGTTTTAAATTGGACGATTCCAATAAAAAAGAAATTAGCGAAACTCTGACTGATGTTTATGCTTCGTTGAACGATAAGGGCTACAACCCGATTAACCAAATCGTAGGTTACGTATTGAGTGGAGACCCTGCCTACGTTCCTCGTTATAATAATGCACGAAATCAAATCCGTAAGTATGAGCGTGATGAAATTGTTGAGGAATTGGTCCGCTACTACCTTAAAGGACAAGGAGTCGATCTATAACCTATGAGAATTATGGGATTGGACGTCGGTTCAAAAACGGTAGGGGTGGCTATTAGCGATCCGCTTGGTTTTACAGCTCAAGGACTTGAAATCATCCAAATCAATGAGGAGCAAGGTCAATTTGGTTTTGACCGCGTTAAAGAGTTGGTTGATACTTACAAGGTGGAACGATTTGTAGTGGGCTTGCCTAAAAACATGAACAATACAAGCGGACCGCGCGTGGAAGCTAGTCAAGCATACGGAGCAAAGCTAGAAGAGCTTTTTGGTTTACCAGTAGACTATCAGGATGAACGCTTGACAACAGTTGCCGCAGAGCGCATGTTGATTGAACAAGCAGATATCAGTCGCAATAAGCGCAAGAAAGTCATTGATAAGTTAGCAGCTCAGCTGATTTTACAAAATTATTTAGATAGAAAATTTTAATATAAAGGAGAGGCTATGTCACACGATCATAACCACGACCACGAAGAACGTGAACTAATCACACTAGTAGATGAGCAAGGAAATGAAACCTTGTTTGAAATCCTTTTGACGATTGACGGAAAAGAAGAATTTGGTAAAAACTATGTTCTTCTAGTACCGGTTAACGCAGAAGAAGACGAAGACGGACAAGTTGAAATACAAGCTTACTCATTCATCGAAAACGAAGATGGAACAGAAGGCGAATTGCAACCAATCCCAGAAGACTCAGAAGACGAATGGAACATGATTGAAGAAGTCTTCAATAGTTTTATGGAGGAGTAAACACGTCCAGTGGACGTGTTTAGCCCAGCTCTTTGAAATAAAAAAGAGCTGGTAAGTCTGGGGGACGTTTTTAGCCTTATGCTAAAAATAAAGACCGTAAGTAAGTCCAGTGGATATTTTTACCCCAGTTCCTTTAAATAAGAGAGAACTGGTAAGTCCGGGGGACGTTTTTATCCCAAGTTAATATTCATAGTTGCTAGTGATTAGCTAACCAGGTAAGAGGTCGGGACGAAAATCCTGACCTCGTTTTTGTTAGTTATGAGATTTTATTGAGGCAGTTGATTGAACCTGTAATTAAGGAGATGTGTATGTTTGAAGTAGAAGAATGGCTCCATAGTCGGATTGGTTTGAATTTTCGGTCAGGCTTGAGCCGAATGCAACAAGCGGTGGATTTGTTAGGAAATCCTGAGCAGTCTTACCCTATTATCCACGTCACTGGGACTAATGGAAAAGGCTCTACCATTGCTTTTATGAGGGAGTTATTTATGGGGCATGGCAAAAAAGTTGCGACCTTTACCTCCCCTCATATCGTCTCTATCAATGACCGAATTTGCATTGATGGGAAACCAATAGCAGACGCAGACTTTATCCGTTTGGCGGAACAGGTCAAGGAGATGGAGAAAACGCTTCTGCAAACCCATGATCAGTTGTCCTTTTTTGAATTGCTGACCTTGATTGCTTTTCTTTATTTTAGAGAGCAAGAGGTGGATTTGGTTTTACTAGAAGTGGGAATTGGCGGCTTACTTGACACGACCAATGTGGTAACTGGAGAGATTGCTGTCATCACCTCCATTGGGCTTGACCATCAGGAGACCTTGGGCGATAGTCTAGAAGCCATCGCAGAGCAGAAAGCTGGTATTTTCAAGGCTGGTAAAAAGGCAGTGATTGCGAAATTGCCTCCAGAAGCTAGACTAGTCTGTCAGAAAAAAGCCGAATCTTTAGCTGTTGACCTTTATCAGGCAGGTCAGGATTTTTCAATGCTGAATGGGGATTTTTCAAGCTCTTTGGCTAACCTTTCACAGTTGAAAATAGGTTTAGAAGGAACTTATCAGCAGGAAAATGCGGCCTTGGCGCTACAAACGTTTCTTCTCTTTATGAGAGAAGGAAAGGAAGCTGTTGATGAGCAGGTTGTAAGACAGGCTTTGGAGAAGACCCATTGGGCTGGTCGTTTGGAGCGTATTCGTCCGCAGATATACTTGGACGGTGCCCATAACCTCCCTGCCTTGACTCGCCTGGTGGAGTTTGTCAAAGAAAAAGAGCAGGAAGGCTATCGACCTCAAATCCTCTTTGGAGCCTTGAAACGTAAGGATTATCAAGGGATGTTGGGTTATCTGACTGAAAATTTACCTCAGGTAGAACTCAAGGTGACAGGCTTTGACTATCAAGGTTCTCTGGACGAGACAGATGTAACAGGTTACCATGTAATTCCCTCTTACCGAGAATTTATTAGCGATTTTGAAGAAAGAGCAGAAGACCAGGATTTGTTGTTCATTACAGGGTCTCTCTATTTTATCTCAGAAGTACGGAGCCACATACTAGAACGTGAGCAGATAAATTGACCACTTTAGCAAGTCTTAGTCTCTTAGTAGCTTGTTCGCAAAGGCCCCAACAGGTTCAACAACCAGCAGCTCAACCGCAAACACAACAAACTCAGCAATCACAACCTGCTGCTTCATCTTCCACAGAAAATACAAACCAGGCAACGACAAGTTCTTCACAAAATGCGCCTGAGGCTCAACCAACTAATATTGATGGGACTTATACCGATCAGGACGAAGGAGGCCGTATCACTTTGGTAGTGACTGGTATGTGGACACAGGTAGAATCTGACGGGGATCAGAAAGTCAAACAGGTCACATTTGATGCAGCAAATCAACGCATGATTATTGGGGATAATGTCAAGATTTATGCAATCAATGGAAATCAGATGATTATTGACGATATGGATAGAGAAGCGTCTGATCGCATCGTTTTATCAAAATAGACTAGAAGGAGACGGGATTTTTCGGTCTCTTTTATGATTACTCAGAAAAATAATCATAAATACTTGCCTTCTACTGAATACCTGCGTTATACTAGTATTAATACTCTTCGAAAATCAAATTCAAACCACGTCAGCTTCGCCTTGCCGTACATATGTTACTGACTTCGTCAGTTCTATCTACAACCTCAAAACAGTGTTTTGAGCAACCTGTGGCTAGCTTCCTAGTTTGCTTTTTGATTTTCATTGAGTATAATTACTTGTTTTTAGCATTCAAACTATCAAGGAGGGGATATGAAATATAGAAAATTTCAATTATTAATGTCCAAGTATGGCTTTAGTCTTTCGATTATGCTGCTTGAACTGTGTCTTGTTTTTGGCCTCTTTCTTTATTTAGGGCGGATGGCCCCTATTCTATGGGTTATTCTCTTAATCTTTATGAGTATGGCGACTATTGTCGCAATTGTCAATCGCTCAATGGCGCCTGAAAGTAAAGTAATGTGGTTAGTGGTAACTTTTGTTCCTGTTATTGGTCCTTTGCTCTATCTGATGTTTGGTGAAAGGCGATTGTCCAAAAAAGAAATCAAGCAGTTGGACAAACTTGGTTCCATGCATTTTCGGGAGGATAACAGTAAAGCTCTCCGCCAGAAATTGAAGGAAGAGGATAAGGCGGCTTACGGAGTTATCAAATCTTTGTTAAGTATGGATAGCAATGCCGACGTCTATAATCGAACAGACTCACAATTCTTTTCTTCGGGTGAAAGTATATGGCAATATATGTTGGAAGACCTCAAGAAAGCTGAAAAATTTATCTTTCTAGAGTACTATATTGTCGAAGAAGGTTTGATGTGGAATAGCATACTAGACATACTAGAGCAAAAGGCAGCTCAGGGTGTAGAGGTCAAGATGCTCTATGATGATATCGGCTGTATGGCGACTTTGCCTGGAGACTATACTATTCAGCTTCGTAGTCGAGGAATTGAAGCACATAAGTTTAACAAGGTGATTCCTCGTTTGACGGTGGCTTACAACAATCGGGACCATCGGAAAATCCTTGTCATAGATGGTCAGGTAGCTTATACAGGAGGTATTAACTTAGCTGATGAGTACATCAACCATGTAGAACGCTTTGGCTACTGGAAGGACAGTGGGATTCGCTTAGATGGCCCTGGTGTCAAGGCTCTCACCCGTCTCTTTTTGATGACTTGGTACATCAATCGTGGGGAAATCAGCGATTTTGACCAGTATCACTTGGAAAATCAGCCTTGTTCTGGCCAAGGGCTCTGCATTCCTTACGGTAGTGGACCCAAGCCCATCTTCCGTACCCAGGTAGGGAAAAAAGTCTATCAAAGTTTGATTAATCAGGCCACTGATTCAGTCTATATCACAACGCCCTATTTGATTATTGACTATGACTTAACAGAGAGTATTAAAAATGCGGCCATGAGGGGTGTCGATGTCCGCATCGTGACTCCTTTCATTCCAGATAAGAAATTAATCCAACTCATCACAAGAGGGGCTTATCCAGATTTGTTGTCAGCAGGAGTAAGGATTTTTGAGTATAGTCCAGGCTTTATCCACAGTAAACAAATCCTAGTGGATAAGGACTTTGCTGCAGTTGGAACCATTAACTTAGATTATAGAAGTTTGCTTCACCACTATGAAAATGCAGTCTTGCTATATAAAACAGAATCAATCACTGAGATTCAAAAAGATTTTCAAGAGATTTTTTCGGTATCGCAAGAAATTTTCCCTCATACGATAAAAAATAGCTGGTATCAGAAATTGATTAAGGAAATTGCCCAGTTATTCGCCCCAATCTTATAAGAAATCTAGGACTTAGGAAATGACCGAGTCCTCTTTTTCTTGCTTTTTACGAATAGAAAGATATAGGAGGGACGATGCTGACTCAGAAAGAATTGGATTATATCGTGTCATTTAAACAGACACATTTACACCGATTTCGGGAAATTGAAACCTTTGTGAAACTATGCAAAAAATCACTCAAACAGCCATCGCAAGCTGACAATCCTAGGACTTTTTGATATACTAAGACAGATAAATTGAATAGGAGAAACGATATGAGTGTGTATGGTAGAGTAGAAGAAGTTCATCAGGAGAATCGTGAACTTCTAGAATACCAAATCAAACAAGAATTGCATCATCGTGAATCAAGTCGTCTTCCTTTGGTAAAAATTTTACTATGGAGTACGCTTGTAACGGGGATAACTCTAGGAGTACCGCTATTACTCGATTTAATGAGTGCACAGGAAGTGCAGGATTTTTATGCAGGTTGGGCGCTTCATCAGGCAGGGAAAATTTACAGCGACTATTATGGAAGTCAAGGTTTGCTTTATTATTTGCTGACTTACGTGACTCAGGGCGGATTTTTCTTTGCCATCTTTGAGTGGTTAGCCTTGGTAGCAGGAGGATTTTTCCTTTTTAGATCGGCGGACACCTTGACAGAGCAAGGAGACCAAGCTGGACAAGTGGTGACTATTTTTTATATGCTAGTTACAGGTCTTGCTTTTGGTGGAGGATATGCGACTCTTTTAGCGCTTCCCTTCTTATTCGCGGCCTTTAGTTTAGTTGCGGCTTACCTAAGCAATCCAAGCCATGATAAGGGCTTTGTACGGATTGGGCTGGCTTTGGCAGGCGGATTTTTCTTTGCTCCCTTGGCATCGCTCCTGTTTATTGCTGTAGTGAGTTTAGGCTTGTTGGTCTTTAACCTTGGGCATAGACGCTTTGCACATGGATTTTATCAGTTTCTTGCAGTGGCTTTAGGTTTTTCACTTATCTTTTATCCAACTGCCTACTATAGTGTTGCAACAGGAAGTTTTGGGGATGCCATTAGTGGAATTTTGTATCCAATTAATTCCATTCGTTTGACTTCTGTTTCGGCATTGTTAGAAAATGTTTTGTTTTATGGCTTGTTGTCCCTTGGTTTGGGATTTGTGGTTTGTATCTTTTTAGGTCTCTTTCAATCTAAATCCTCTAAACTATATGTCATCTCAGTGCCTGCGAGTCTTGTGACAATTTTAGGTTTGATTTTGCTTTTCTTTTCACAAGAGCCTCTGCACGCTTCTTATTTGATGGTCGTCTTCCCTGTTTTCCTACTTTTATTGGTAACCAATATTAAGAGTCAACAGAGGGGGCGTAGTGTTAGACGAAGACGAAGAGAAACGCCAGTTAGTCTATGGAGTCGTTTCTTCAAAGGAAATCTATATCTGCCAGTTTTAGGGCTTGTCTATCTTTTGTCTGTTCCTTTTTTGATGAGGTTTGTCCTTTATCCGGTACCTTATCAAGAACGTGATCGTCTTGCTGATTTGGTGAAAGAGGAGACAAGTACGGAAGATGCTATCTATGCATGGGATGATACTGCGACTCTTTATCGTAAGAGTGAGCGCTTGTCGCCATCGGCGATTTTGTCTCCCGTGCACTATACAGCAACTGAGGAAAACCGGAATAAGCTACTCAATGACTTGAAAGAAAAACAACCTAAGGTGATTGTGGTGAATGACAAGGTGCCAGTCTGGTCTGAAGTAGAAACACTCTTAAAAGAAAATTACCAACAAGTAAAGACTGATTACTCAGAGTTTAAAGTCTATAAAATTAAATAACCAAATCAATATCTTGTGTATTTTTAAAAATTTTAGGATTTTTAACACAAGATATTGATTTTTCTTTTTAGAGTGGTATAATACTTTTTAGAAAGAACATTTTAGAAAAGAGCATGCATATGATTGCACTAGAAGAAAAAATTACAATTTTACCAACTCTCTTCGTCGAGAAACGAGATGGGAGACGTGTTGTATTTGATGTGGATAAGATTGACAAGGCTCTCCACAAGGCGGCTGACAAGGTTATGGATGTGACACCCTTGGTCGAAAAACGCCTAAATGCTCTGACCGAGCGAATTGTCACAGAAATTCATAGTCGCTTTCCACAGGGGGTTAAGATTTACGAAATTCAAAATATCGTAGAACATGAACTGCTTGAAGCCAAAGAATATGCGCTGGCTGAGGAGTATATTACTTATCGGACACAAAGGGATTTTGAGCGTTCAAAAGCGACGGATATCAACTTTAGTATCCATAAGCTTCTCAACAAAGATCAAGCAGTTGTCAATGAGAATGCCAATAAAGACAGTGATGTCTTTAACACCCAGCGTGATTTGACAGCAGGGATTGTTGGAAAGTCAATCGGACTGCAAATGCTTCCTAAGCACGTAGCCAATGCTCACCAAAAAGGGGATATCCACTATCACGATTTGGACTACAGTCCCTATACACCTATGACCAACTGCTGTTTGATTGATTTCAAGGGTATGTTGGAAAATGGTTTTAAGATTGGAAATGCAGAGGTAGAGAGTCCCAAGTCTATCCAGACTGCGACAGCTCAGATCTCTCAGATCATCGCCAACGTTGCTTCTAGCCAGTACGGTGGCTGTTCAGCTGACCGTATCGATGAAGTTTTGGCGCCTTATGCAGAGAAGAACTATCAAAAACATCTAAAAGATGCAGAAGAATGGGTCTTGCCTGAAAAACGGGAAGATTACGCTTGGAAGAAAACGCAGAAAGACATCTACGATGCCATGCAATCTCTCGAGTATGAAATCAATACTCTCTTCACTTCAAATGGACAAACGCCTTTTACTTCGCTAGGCTTTGGTCTAGGAACCAATCGTTTTGAGCGTGAAATTCAAAAGGCAATTTTAAACATTCGTATCAATGGGCTTGGTTCGGAACACCGTACGGCTATCTTTCCTAAACTCATCTTTACGCTAAAAAGAGGACTCAATTTAGAGGAAGGGACACCCAACTACGATATTAAGCAGTTGGCCCTCGAGTGTGCAACCAAGCGGATGTACCCAGATGTTTTGTCCTATGATAAGATTGTTGACTTGACAGGTTCTTTTAAGGTGCCTATGGGTTGCCGTTCTTTCCTTCAAGGATGGAAGGATGAAAATGGTGTAGAAGTCAATTCAGGTCGGATGAACCTGGGTGTTGTGACGGTCAACCTTCCTCGTATTGCCCTCGAGTCTGAGGGCGACATGAACAAGTTCTGGGAAATCTTCAACGAGCGTATGAATATCGCAGAAGATGCTTTGGTTTATCGTGTCGAACGAACCAAGGAAGCGACACCAGCAAATGCTCCTATCCTCTATCAGTACGGTGCTTTTGGCCATCGTCTAGGTAAGGAAGAAAGTGTTGACCAGCTCTTTAAGAATCGTCGTGCGACAGTTTCACTAGGCTATATCGGTTTGTACGAAGTAGCGACAGTTTTCTTTGGAAATAGCTGGGAAAGCAATCCAGAAGCCAAGGAATTCACGCTAGACATTATTCGAGATATGAAACGCCGTGTAGAAGAGTGGTCTGACCAATATGGCTACCATTTCTCTATCTACTCAACACCGTCTGAAAGTTTAACAGACCGTTTCTGTCGACTAGATACAGAGAAGTTTGGCTCTATTCCTGATATTACAGACAAGGAATATTACACCAACTCTTTCCACTATGATGTTCGTAAAAATCCAACACCGTTTGAAAAATTAGATTTTGAAAAAGTCTATCCAGAAGCAGGTGCGTCAGGTGGTTTCATCCATTATTGTGAGTATCCAGTTCTCCAGCAAAATCCAAAGGCCTTGGAAGTTGTCTGGGACTATGCCTATGACCGTGTCGGCTATCTAGGGACCAATACACCAATTGACCATTGCTACAAGTGTGATTTTGAGGGGGACTTTGAACCAACTGAGAGAGGATTTGCTTGTCCTAACTGTGGAAATAGCGACCCTAAAACAGTAGACGTTGTTAAACGGACTTGTGGCTATCTAGGCAATCCTCAAGCGAGACCGATGGTCAATGGGCGTCACAAGGAAATCGCTGCGCGTGTCAAACACATGAATGGCTCAACGATTACAATAGCTGGGCATCAAGTAACCAATTAGAAAGAAATGAAATGGGAAAATATCAATTAGATGATAAGGGGCGCGCACAAGTGACCCGTTATCACGAGAAACACTCTAAAGGTGGAGCTGGTAAAAAGAACGCTTGCTCAACCTCAAAGAACAATTTTTAAACAAGAATAAGAAAAAAAGTGATACTCAATGAAAATCAAAGAGCAAACTAGGAAGCTAGCCGCAGGCTGTACTTGAGTACGG
>NZ_JVLI01000029.1:0-5750 GCF_001072315.1 Streptococcus pseudopneumoniae
CAAAGAGCAAACTAGGAAACTAGCCGCAGGCTGTACTTGAGTACGGCAAGGCGACGTTGACGTAGTTTGAATTTGATTTTCGAAGAGTATTATTCATCTTCGTCATCATCGAAGCCAGCTAACAGGTCATTAACTTTAACAATGCTTTTTGCAGCACGGCTCTTGTAGTCCGCATCTGCGCCTGTAAGGCTCGCATTGATAAATTCAATCACCATTGGAAGATTCATCCCTGCATAAAGTTCGATGTCACGACCTTCCATAATCAAGCGACTGACCACGTTACATGGTGTCCCACCGAGAAGATCCGCAAAGACTAGGAAATCATCTAATCCTTCAATAGCAGCTTCAAATTTTGCAGTAAATTCTTCTGGGCCATCTTCTGGAAGAAGAGCCACTGTATAAATATTGTCTTGTGGACCCATAATCATTTCAGTGCTACCTTTAAGTTCTTCACAGAAACGACCATGGCTCACCAAAATTAATGATTGCGTCATAAATTATACGCCCATTCCAAATGCAAAGTGACCAAGGGCAGAAAGAGCCAAAGCAAGAACGATAATGATACCAATAGCTTTAGTAGAAGTCATACCTTTCTTACCAAGCAACCAGAAGATAAAGGCAGTAAAGATTGCTGGAAGCAAACGTGGGAAGATTTGGTTCAAGATGTCTTGGAAATCAATCATCTTTTCACCGATTGGCAACTTGTAAGAAATTTCAAAGTTAATCATTGTTGCTACAAGAGCACCCATCATGAAGACACCAAGTACAGATGCAGCGTCAATCAAAGCTGTCAAGGTACTTTGCATGTTGTTGATAAGGTTAACCCCTTCTTTGTAGGCAAATTCCAACTGTTTCCAACGGAAGATGTCATAAGCAACTGCAACTGCGATCCAAAGGAAGATACCCCAAGGTTGGCCAGCGATAGCCATAGTTGCTGCGACTGACCCCATGATAGCAGGTACAAGCGAACCAAAGATTGTATCTCCAAGAGGAGCAAATGGTCCCATCAAACCTGTCTTGATACCGTTAACGGCATCTTTTGAACCTATACCATCTTTTTCTTCCATGGCAAGGTCAAAACCAGCGATAATAGTATGGAAGAATGGTGAAGTATTGAAGAATTGAGTATGAACTTTCATCATTTCTTTCAATTCAGGAGTTCCATCCCCATACATTTTACGCAATTGAGGCAAAATCATGTAAAGGTAACCAGAAGCTTGCATACGTTCGTAGTTCCAACCCAATTGGAAAGTAAACAAGCTACGTTTGTTAATTTGATTAAAATCTTCTTTTGTAAGTTTGTAATTAGAATTCGTCATCTTCGATTTCCCCACTTTCTGATGGTGTAGAAGGTGCTGCTACAGCTACTTTTTGGCTATTTTTGAAGTGAAGCACTGCAAGGAAGATACCTACGATAGAGATACCAATCATAGACAAACCTTTGAAGTTGTTCACGAAACCAATTTTTTCAGCAACATCTTTAGGTAGAGTACCGATAACACCTGCAACAGCGCCACCAAGACCTGTTACATATGAGTAAAGAACAGTCAACATAGCTGTCAAACCAAATCCCATTGCAAGGTAGTGAAGGTTACGTTTAACTGGAAGGTAACGAAGCAAGATTGCAAATCCAAGACCTGGAAGCATGCGTCCTGCGAGTGTCAAACCATCTGCAAACCATTGATATTTTGTAACGAAATCTACTACGTGTTGTACAAATTCACCACCAAAAGCAAGCGCAAAGAAGACTGGAAGGGCACGAGATAGAGCCCAAGGAATCGCACCAAGCAAGTAGTTGCGTTCAATACCTTTATAGTCAAAGCGTTCGATTGCAGCATCCACACGGTGAGCAAAGAAAGTAGTTGTCATACGTCCAAGAACGTCGAAGTATGTCAAGAGAGCTGCTACTGGCACAGCGATTGTTGTAATCGCAAGTGCTGTATCAATTCCTTGTGAAACAGAGAAGGCTGTCGCAAGAACCGCACCAGAAGTTGCGTCGATACGAGAAGCACCACCGAAGGTACCAACCCCAAGAACGAACAATTGCAAGTTACCACCGATAAGCAAACCAGTAGTCACATCTCCCATGATTAAACCAGTAATGAAACCAGCAAATACAGGGGAACCTGCAGATGAAACGATCGTCAACTCATCACAGATTTGATAAGCTGAGTACAAAGTGAGAAGTAAAATTTGCCACCATTGTATCATAACAATGACCTCCTAAAAATTTTTTCCTATTTTAATAAGCTCAAAAAGTCTGAAATTGGATCATTTGGAACCATTTGAGCAGTAAGTTTAACACCTTTTTCTGCCAGTTTGTGGAAATCTTCCACATCCTTGTCTACTACGTTGATAGAACGTGTGATGGGGCGAGTTTCTGGTGTTTGAGACATATTCCCAACATTAAGGGTTTCAAGTGGTACACCTGCTTCAACCAAACCAAGGAAGCGGTCTGGTTTACGAGCCACGATAAAGAGACGTTGGCTATCGTATTTTCCAGCAAGAATATTGGCTGCCGCTTTTTCAATTGGCAAAATACTCAATTTCACACCTGGTGGTGTCGCAAGTTTCAAACCACTCTTTTCAACGTCGTTGTTGACAACTTCGTCATCTACAACCATAATGCGTGAAACATTTAGTTTTCCAGCCCAAAGATTGGCTACTTGTCCGTGGATCAAACGTCCATCGATACGGCATCCTACAATTGTCATAAATTTTCCCCCTTTATGTGTTTTAGTGTAGGTTTACGAGTTAAATGAATCTCTTCTTTATATTGGCCCTCTGTTTCAAAGATGATGATACGATTGGCACCTTCCTTGAGATAGCTATGAGGGATATAAAGCGAGAGGGTTGGGCCGACGTTCCAAAAACGTCCTAGATTCTGCCCATTGACAAAGGCAACTCCCTTACCAAACTCAGACAAGTCTAGGTAAGTATCTTTTGGCTCTTGGACTGTAAAGTCATAAGCGTAAAAGGCTGGTTGTCCTTCTGTCCATCCTTTTGAAAAATCAATTTTCTCAGGATTATCTAGTGGGAGTGGATAGTGTTTCCAGTTTAGTAAGAAGTGCAAATCCTTACAAACCCCTGTCCGAATTCCCTTACGTTGCGTATCTGCTAAGAACTTATGTCCATAGTTGACACGCCCCATATTTTCTACCAAGATATCTATTCTAGATAGCGCTTTCTTTTCACCTTGATAAAAAATATCTTCCCCAATCTCTGTCTGATATTGGGTTTCGACCCACTGACCATCGACATAAAGCTGAGCTCTATCTCGACCATCAATGATACGAAGTCTTTCTTCTTCTGCATCCCAATTTGTTTCTGTTCGATAAAGTAGGTAGCCATAGCTTTGTCCCAATTCCTCCATCTTTTGAGGATAGAGACTTTCTATCGGACTTGACAAGCCATCTAAGGTTTCAAACAAGGAAACTTTTTCAACTAGTGGAATAGCATCCAACTCCATACTCTCCTTGTAGAGTGGTTCCAACTGCGGATACTCTGGAAAATGTGTTGCCATCATCTTCTTGACTGCCAAGTATTTGGCAGTTGGATTTCCTTCTTCATCCAGAAGGGCATCGTAATCATAAGATGTGACTTGTGGCAGGTCCAAAGTTCCTCGAGCCGAGCAACCATTCATGAAGCCAAAGTTTGTACCACCATGGAACATGTAAAGATTGATGGAGCCTTGTTCCAAAACTTCTCGAACTGCATCTGCCAATTCCTTAGGATCCCGTGTGATAATCGGTTCTTTCCAACGATTGAACCAGCCATCCCAGAACTCCATACACATGAGCGGCCATTTCTTACCATGCTCATCAAAGAATTCCTGCATCTGTGAAAAGTTGTAAGGCGCCTTAGAACCAAAGTTTCCTGTTACAAAGAGGTCATCTTCGATTAAGGTTCCAGCTTTCAGAGTAGCTCGCCATGGACCATCTGATGTAAAGAGGGGACAGGTTACGCCACGCTCTTCCATCAACTGTCGAATTGCTCTCAGATAAGCCTTATCTTCTCCATAAGAACCATACTCATTTTCAACCTGCATCATGAGAATATTGCCACCATTGTCCAACAAATGTGGAACCAATCGTGACAAGAGCTGGTCATAGTAGCGACCGACAGCTTCAATATAAGCAGGATCTGAGGAACGAATCCTCATATCTTTGGTTAAAAGCCAAGCTGGTAAACCACCGAATTCCCATTCCGCACAGATAAAGGGAGAGGGCCGTACAATAGCGTAGAGACCCAAGTCTTGCGCTGTCTGTAGAAATCGCTCCAAATCCAGAGCTCCTTCAAAATGAAACTCACCCTCACGAGGCTCGTGTAAATTCCAAGCAACATAAGTCTCTACCGTATTAAAACCAAGAGCCTTCAAGTTATAGAGCGAATGATACCAATCCTCTGGGGGAACCCTAAAATAATGAATGGCGCCAGATAAAATCTTAAATAATTTTCCATCGAGATAGAAATCATCTCGTATCTCAAATCGTGTCATAAAACTACCTTCTGACCGCGAAAGTTTGCGCTTTCATTTGTTGTTATATTAAATATAGCGCAATCATTCATGTTTGTCAATAGTCTTAACTAGATTATTTAAAATTTTTCTATTTTTTTACTAACTTTTAGGCAAAATACTTATAAAATCGTATAAGCCCGAGCACTTCGCTATTTTTCACCAAAAACCTTGTATAAAAATGTATAAAATCCTGATTATTTAGATGTAAATTAACCTTTTAGCCTATTATTTTAATTTTTTATTCAAAAGACTACTATTCTTTCCAGTTTTATGGTAAAATTTTTAGTGGAGAAGGAAAATCGAGGTGAAAACATGGCAATTCCAAAGTATCAATATATTAAAGATGAGTTAAAGAACAAAATCATTTCTGGTCAATTTGCCAGTGGAGATAAATTCTACACTGAAGCTGAATTGATTGCAATGTATGATGTGAGTTCTATCACAGTTGTCCGCGCCTTAAACGACCTTGCCAAGGATGGTTATATTATCCGTCAACAAGGAAAGGGTACATTCGTTTCACGCGCACGCAAACACAAACTCGTAGAGTTTTCAGATGTAGAAGTTTTTGAAACTAAAGATGATAAAGTGACCGTCCTTTCTATTGAGCGTGGAAACAAACTAAGCTACTTAGAAAAACTTGGACTACGCGGAGATCAGTTCTACTACAAGATTGAACGCGTTCGCGAAACAGGTGGTGTTGTGTACATCTACCATACATCTTACATTCCAGAACAATACATCAACGCAAATTATCCAAATCTTGAATATTATAGCTCTATCTATAACCGTTTCAAATTGGATTACCACATTCACATGAATGATGAACATTTTGAAGAAATCAATGAAATAGCATTTCCAACTCCAGAACATGCGGTTTCCATTCTAGGAATCAATGATCAATTTCCTACTGTCCTTCAGACCAAGATTACGAAACTCGAATCTACTGGTCAAGTTTTGGAATATAGTGAAACCTACAAACGATCTGATTACTACAAGATTAAATTCATCTCATGTGACCGTGATCACTAAGAAAAAAGCCTGAGCCTCATCGCTTGGGCTTTTTCAATGCTTATTATATCCCATCAAAACTGTATTTTCTATATGTCAATGAAGATTGATTAAATTAGTTGAAATTTTACTAATACTCTGCGAAAATCAAATTCAAACCACGTCAGCGTCGCCTTGCCGTACTCAAGTACAGCCTGCGGCTAGCTTCCTAGTTTGCTCTTTG
>NZ_JVLI01000030.1:0-2077 GCF_001072315.1 Streptococcus pseudopneumoniae
ATTTTTCTCCTTTCGCTTTACAATTGGCTTGAACACCTTTATTGTATCGCGTTTGGAGTTTTTCTTGATATAACCTTCGACGCGCATCCGCATAGCGGGTGGTTTTTTTGTCTCGCACCTAGCGGAGCGAGACGGACTAATAGTCACATAATAAAAAGGACATTATTCTATCCAATAATAGAACAATATCCTTTCAGCTAGATGATCATCAGTCAACATATTCTAAGGTTTTATTTGCTTAAGAGTTTTAATGTCATAGGTTACTAAATCCCCATTCTTATTATAAAACTGAACTCCTTCTGATGAAAAAATAAGATATTTAGAATCAATTTGAGCAATTTGTGCTATTTGGTTTATATGATTTTTTAAAGTATCCTTATCTAATCCATAATCTGGTATCTCATCATAATCATCTTCTTTATTTTCTGTATGTGATTTTTCTTCTTCACCAACTTTTTCGACTGAAGGATTGCTGCTAGTCGCATCTGCCTCATTTTGAGATTTATTATCCTTTGATTGTTCATCAACTTTGTTTGAATCCGTTGCATCTTTCTTTGTTTCCGATTTCTTATCTGAAGAAACTAGATGTGAATTAGAAGAATCATTTGTTGTTTCTTTTTCTTCACTTCTTTTAGCTATCAACTCTTGAGCTTGTTTCCACTCTTTCTCTGATAAGTCAGATTGAGTGATACTTCTCAATGAACCACCGCTAGCTTTTGGAATACTGAAAGATTTATCTGCCCAAATATAAGTTCCCTTTGCCAATACATCCTGAGGATCAAAAATATATCCATCAGGAGTTGCAAACTTGCCTTCTTTAAGTGCTTTCTGTACTTCTTCCGCAGAATGGATAATTTGCCAGTTTTGCATTCCAGCACGTTTTTCAAGAGGAGTTACATTAGCAATAACAGATCCAGCATCATCATGACCTGGTTTTGACCAAACTTCAGGACGCACATCAGGATGTTGCATTACATATTTTATAGTTGCTATTTGCTCACTATTTAACCAAGAATAAGGTACGACGTGAATGTGGTCGATATGCGGAATAATGAAGGAAGTTCCAGTATCATACGTAGTATTGGCTGCATGCATAGGCAAGCTAGATACATCTACAGCTAATCTTGGTTTAATTTCTGTTTCTACAATATCATAACGATAATTATCTTTATCTTTAAGCATTAGTTCCTGCTCAGAAAAAGCTATTTGAGTAAGATCTAGTTCCTCACGTGAATAAAAATAATCTTTGCCACCTTCATTGATTATATAACCAATTTTACTATTTCTAGAAACTTTATTAGTTACTTTTTTATAATCAAACTTTGGTTTTTCTTTCTCATCTGAGTGAACTGAAGAAACGATGTCATCTGGATTTTTACCAGTCTCTTGAATCCATTTGGCAACTTCATCCAATTCGAATTGTTCTAATTCACCGTATCCCATATAATGGAAATGATCTCCGTGTTTGGCAATAACACCTGATTTATCAACAGAATCGATGGAATCTTTGGTAAATATGTATCCATCACTCGTATCATAAGGTTTACCATCTAAACCTTTTCCATAAGCTTTGATTGGTTGTCCTAAGAACTTATGAACTACTTCTTTTGATACTAAAGGTTTAATGTCTGTACCAATTTGATTTAATCCATTTTGTCCTTTTAACGGAATAATTCTAGCAATCTTCTGCTCTAAATCAGACATTTGTGAATAAGGGATAAAGTGATAATGATCTCCATGAGGCACTGCGACACCATTTGCAGTACGTTTGATGATTTGTGCCGGATCAAAGACTAAGCCATCAGATTCTACATGGCGTTCTGACAAAGGTTTGGCATACAATTCACTTAAAAGTGTTGGGATATCTTCCCCTTGATTTTGATGATAAGTTGGAGTAACAGTCAGATTAGGTGTCTCTGTCAAACTTGGTTGGGCTGGATTTGCAGTATTGATGTTTGGTTTACTTGAACTTGTAGAAGAATGTGCTCCCTGTTTACCATTCCAATAAGCTTGAGCAGCAGCCAATTCTCCTGCTGACAAATCACTCTTAGGTATATAGTGGAAATGATTGCCGTGC
>NZ_JVLI01000005.1:0-4244 GCF_001072315.1 Streptococcus pseudopneumoniae
CAGTAACCATACCTACGGTAAGGCGACGCTGACGTGGTTTGAAGAGATTTTCGAAGAGTATTAATCGACGTAATCTCCGCCTTCAAACCCATAGTATTCTTCCAAGCTGAGACCAGTCTCAGCAATTTCTTTAGCTTCTTTTCCGACATAACGAAGGTGCCATTCCTCAGCCATATAGCCTGTTTCCTTTTCCTTACCTTTGAGATAACGGACAACAAAGCCATAATCAGCAGCATGGTCCAAGAGCCATTGGGCCGCCTTCTCTTCTGTCACCAAATCACCATTTGTCCCAATCACATCAAAAGCCAAGCCTGTCTGGTGTTCGCTATAGCCAGGACGGGCAGAATAACGGTCGGCAGCTTCTTTCCCATCTTGGTTGACATAATCTTGATAGAGCTTAGTCTGAGTCTCATAACTTCTAAAGCCACTGTAATGGTCACTTATTGGGAAACCTGCCTCTTGCATAGCTTTTATGAGTTTGACCAACTCTGCCTTGGCTGTCGGATTTTCCCCTGGATTATAGTCTTTCGACAATGGATAGTGTTTGTTGGCTACGATGATTTCATCGTATTTCCCTTGAATGCTGTAATAGTCTCCTTTGTTAACCACTTCTGCTTTTTTCTGGGCAGCTCCTTGAGACTTACTTCCTACTGTTCCATCAGCTTTAGCAGTTTGCTCTGTCTTAGCTGCTCCATCTTCATTTTTTGCTTTTTCTTGTGAACAAGCTGCTAGACTCAAGGCTAGCAAGGCTGTCAAGACAAGGTATCTTTTTTTCATCTTTACTCCTTTATTTCTAATAGTTTATCTACTTCTGATGATAAACGTTCGACTAATCTTTTAATCTCATCAGGTTTTGATTGGCAGATTTCTGCTGTCATTTCTTCAAAGGGAATCCACCATACTGGACCACGTCCATTGAGGCCATAACCATTCATATCACCTCTTCGTCTAGGAAACAGATGCCAATGGAGATGAGCATCGCCATTTCCTAGTAGTTCGATATTCATTTTCTCAGCAGCAAAGGCCTTGGCAACTGCCTCTTGGACTAAACTCATTTCTTCTAGAAAACGGAGTCTTGTCTCCTTTTTCAAATGGTGCAATTCGCTGACATGCTCCTTGGCTAGAAAGAGGCTATAGCCTGCAAAATACTGATGGTCTCCAATCACAAGATAGCCTGTTTCCAACTCTTTGACAAAATAGGGATTTTCTCCCTTCTTGATGAGCTCAATTCTCTGGCAAATAAGGCACATATTAGTCTACCAGTGCGCTCTTAAGATAGGCATCAACCATACGCTCCGTCGCGACAACTGAATCAATATGAGTACGCTCATAAGAATGACTAGACTCGATACCCGCGCCAAGGAGGGCGTGTTTGACCTCTGCCCCTGCAGACATGGCCGCTGAAGCATCCGATCCATAAAATGGATAGATATCCAACTTAAATGGAATATCTTGCTCTTTAGCCAAGGCAACTAAGTGTTGACGGAAGTCATAGTGATAAGGGCCTGAAGCATCCTTGACACAGATAGATACTGTGTACTCATCTGTCTGCTGGTCATCACCCATGGCTCCCATGTCCACAGCCAGATATTCGACTACTTGAGCAGGAATGCTAGAGTTAGCACCGTGGCCTACTTCTTCAAAGACTGAAAAAGCAAAATGGGTTGTTACTGGCAATTCAATCTTCGCTTCCTTATAAATACGAAGGAGGTTAAGCAAAATCGCTGCACTGACCTTATCGTCCAAATGACGAGACTTGATAAAACCTGTCTCTGTCACGACGGTTCGTGGATCAAAGCTGATAAAATCACCGACCTCAATACCAAGAGCACGAGTTTCTTTTTCACTGGTTACTTTTGCATCCAAACGCACTTCCATATTGTCCTGCGTGCGTTCTGCAGTTCCTGCATCCTTATAGACATGGCAAGAAGTTTGGTGGATGAGGATGGTTCCTGATACTTTTTCACCTGTACTAGCCACATGAACGGTACAGTTTTCTCCTTCAATCATGTTCCAAGGGAAGCCACCGATACGGTCCAATTTGAGACGGCCATCTGATTTGACAGCACGGACAATAGCACCCAGCGTATCTACATGGGCAGTCACATAGCGTTGTTGCTCATCATTTTGACCTTTAATAGTTACATTGACACCGCCCTTGGCTGTGCGAACCGGTTGGTAACCAAAACCTTCTAGAGTCTTGACTAAATAGTCCGAAATCTCCCGAGTGAAGCCCGTTGGCGACGCAATGGCTGTCAGTTCTTTAATATATTCTACTGTTTGATTCATTTCTTCACCTCTTTTGCTACCTATTATAACACATTTATCATCGGATAAAAAAAGAAAATCACTCCTGTAGGCTTGGCTACAAAAGTGATTTTAATGATTATTCCATTTCAAAAACATCGCTTTCTTGCTTGTTTGGTAGAACCAATGAGAGCAAGATTCCGACAATGGCTGGAACCAACCATGGGAGTGATGCCTTAGCAAAAGGAAGAGCGTTGACAAGATTTGCAAGAAACTCAACCTTAAACGAGCTTCCTAGTACGCTTGCAATAGCAATAGCTGTAACCACAGCAATTGTCAACTGCATACCTGGTTTTGAAAGAGCTACAAATTTGTTGACAATGACAATCATAACGATGGCAATCGTGATTGGGTACAAGATAACCAGTACTGGAATGGAGTACTTGATAATCGCATCAAGACCTAAATTAGCAATGGCAAATCCAATCAAGGTAAAGGCTGTCGCATAAACCTTGTAGCTGATTTGTGGGAAGCGTTCATTAAAGAACTCAGCTGTAGACACAATCAAACCAACTGTTGTTGTGAAGCAGGTTACAGTAACCATAGCTGCGAGGAAGAGTTGAGCTGTTGAGCCAAAGATTTCTTGAGTGGCTTGTGACAAGATGTAAACACCTGGTGTTCCACCTTTCATCGCTTCAGCTGGTACTGGGAAATGATTTCCAAGGAATCCTAAACCGATGTAAAGAGCGCTGAAGGCAAGGGCTACAACGATACCAACAACCCAAATGGTTGAAATGTATTCTTTCTTACTTGAAAATCCAAGTTGTTTCAAGGTTTGAACTGCGATTACGCTAAAGGCAACTGAAGCAAGAGCATCCAAGGTATTGTAACCTTCTAGGAATCCTGTCCCAAAGGCAGAAGCTTGATAAGCAGCTGAAGCAGCTTGAGGACTTGTTCCACCGTATTTGAAAGCTCCCAGAACAACCAAGATAACAATCAAAATCGCAAAAACTGGTGTTAAAATACGGCCGATACGGTCCAAGATTTTTGATGGATTAAGCGAGATCAAATAGGCTGCTGCAAAATACAGAACTGTAAAGACAATCAAACCAAGACCTTTATTTGCATCCGATAAAAGAGGGCTAATCCCTACTTCGTAAGCTGTTGTAGCAGTACGTGGGATGGCAAAGAATGGACCGATTGACAAGTAAAGAACTGAGAGGTAAAGAGTCGCAAACCAAGGCGCTATCTTTGTAGAAATCTCGTAGATATATCCTTTAGGATTTAGCGTTCCAATAATCAGAGTCAAGACGGCGATACCGACGCCTGAAAAGACAAAACCTGCGATGGCAGGAAGAAAATGTTCTCCAGATAGAGCACCCAGAGAAGGCGGAAAAATCAAGTTCCCCGCACCAAAAAATATTCCAAACAGGAGTAAACCTGTTAAGGCACCTTTTTTAGCCATGAAAATCTCCTTCATATTTATAAAATACTGACCTAGTATATCATGAATAGGAGTATGAAAAAAGCTTCACGAAGTAAATATTGAATGTTTTCAAGATTCTTAAAAATAAGAATTGTCTAAAAATAAAATTCTCCTACCCAGTCCACACCAAGTAGGAGAAATTCTACTGTTTAAAGTTCTTCAAAGGCTAACATGCCACCTTGAATATTGATAACCTCATAACCTTGTTCAGCTAGAAATTGACAAGCGCGCGCCGATCTCATTCCAGATTTACAAATAACATAATGTAACTGGTCCTTGTCCAACTGATCAAAGGTATCAGCCAATTGACTAAGCGGTAGGTTATGGGCGCCTTCTAAATGAAGAGCTTCAAACTCATCCACTTCTCTCACGTCCACTAAAGAAAGTTGGTCATTTTGGTAAAGCTGGTAAAATGCGTCAAAGGTTATTTCTTTCATTCTTTTTCTCCTAATACTCTTCGAAAATCTCTTCAAACCACGTCAGCGTCGCCTTACCGTAGGTATGGTTACTG
>NZ_JVLI01000031.1:0-2415 GCF_001072315.1 Streptococcus pseudopneumoniae
TTCTATCAAGATGATGGTGCAATCTCAAAGTCAGATTGAAGTATTGTACGGTAAAGAAAATACGAAGACGATTATCAATAACTGTGGTGCTATTCTTTATTTAGGTTCCAATGACTTAGATACGCTTAAGTATCTATCTGAGCGATCAGGTAAGCAAACTTTGAATGATCAGAATTATAGTGAGAGCAGAGGAAGAAATGCTAGCAGTTCTAAGCAGAACTCTAAAATTGGTCGAGAGCTGTTGACACCGCATGAGGTGGCTACTATTGGTACAACAGAAGCCCTACTCTTCCTATCCAAACAAAATGTTTTTCGAGATCAGAAATTTAACCTTGATACGCATCCAAGAGCCTATCTCCTAAGCAATGGCCCGAATGATGACAACTGGTATCGATACAAGCGCTATCTAAGCGATATTGATGAGTGGAAAGCCCAGGTTGGGGAAGAAAATGTTATTCATATTGGGATTAAGGAAGTTGAGGAAGTTCCTCTCAAAGTGAGTTAGAAAAGAAAGGAAATCTAATGGAATTTTATGACTCTTATTGCGTTTTAATTGCTATAAATTGGGATCAGTATGTGTGGCTGCATCAGGAAGGAGAAAAAATAACCTGGCATGAAAATTTTGCTCATGCAGGTTTTTTTCGTGATTTTAATACAGCTAAAAGGGTAGCGGAAACTCATTTATTAGAAATTTTTGGAGCCATAGGCTTCTATAAGATTGTTGGTTTTTCTACAGATGAACTTGGCTATATAGAAACTAAGAACTAGATAGCACAATGTGTTTTGGTATTTTGTGATATAATGAATGGAGAATAAGCGATGATTGAAAGGAGTACACTAATCCTATGACATCTACTATAAAAAATTATTATGAAAGGTGGATGAAACGGCATGAACGCCGTTACAAAGAAGCTTTTGGGTACTATAACCGACGGTCAAAAGAGGCAATCTTAGCAGAATTTATAGAGTTAGAAATAAAAAAAGAGAGAAGTTCCCGTAGCTGGAAATTATTGGTAGGTCTAGTATTAACCATCATTTTTTCAAATGATTTAAAACGAATTTTAGCAATCTTATTTTCACCTTTAACAGGATTACCTACTAAGGAATTGAATGAAAGTGTGTTACTGAGTATCATTATAGCACTATTTATAGTTTTGTTATTTTTGACTATTTTGATCTATAATTTTAGCTACTCATTGTTATTGAGACGCTATCTTATTTTGAAACGTTATATAGAAGAACACTATACTTAAATAGAGGAGATAAATTTGTATAGAGATCGATTTTTTGAAGTATTAGAAAGCCCTTATACGCCATATGTGGCAATAGAATTAATTTATGCAATAGTTGTCATTTGCTTTAATCTTAATCTGGGAAATTTAAATAAGCAACTAAAACATCATTTTGATATTGATAAAATGATAAATCAGAAAGATGTGTCAATTGCGTCTAATGTCATGTCATATGAAAATAATATATCATGGCACTTTTTGTTTTTTGGAATCTTGCTAATTATCATTGGTTTTATAATACCTATATTATTTTCAATGATAAATAAGTCTAGTTATAAGAGAGAAGAAATAAAAAATGCCATTTGGTTTATTATTGCCATAGTCATAGTGGTTAATTTCTTTTTAATTATTTCAATATCAAGAGCTCTTTTGAGTCCAATCATCATAGCAACTTTAATAGTGTGTGCGGTAGGAGCAACATTGGGATCTCTTGCAATTTCTAATACCTAAAAGTACAAGGCAGCCGTAATGGCTGTTTTTTTGATGAGGAGAATCAAATGGATTTAAAACAACTTAAGCAACGGCGAGATGAGCTGATTAAAGATAATGAGTTTATGGATAACTTAATTAAGGAGAAGGAAGAAGAGTTATGGGAAGTGAAAGTTAGAACAATTGCGGCTTCTGAGTTAGCTAGATCGGCATTGGAATCGGCTTTATGTTCGGCAGGTATCGTAGATACCTTTTACGGTCCAGATAACGGAAAGAAAGGAAACGAAATAGAATGAATACATTACCACAAAAACAATTTAAACGAATGAAGCGTGAAGTTGAGGAGGAGACTGCACGAGGGATTGGTTATTTTGAGGGGATTTTAGAACATATCCCTTCTTACCCCCTATCTGAAGCAGTAAAAGAGTTGGCTTTATCTGGCTGGATTACTCCTCATACAGATGTCATCGATGTCCAGAATATGATTGTTACTGAATCTATAAAATGGATGAATTATCAAGATTTCAAAGAAGTTGCACCCTACTTATTTTCTTACCCTCGAGAGCAAAGGGAGAAAGATTTATTGGTTCGACCAGTGAAGATCTCCAGAGAGTACTTTGAAGAATTAAAGGCCAATGCAGAAGAATTATTTCACTTGAAACAAGACTTGCTTCAGGTTAATAATCAATTAGAT
>NZ_JVLI01000032.1:0-11164 GCF_001072315.1 Streptococcus pseudopneumoniae
CAAAAATAATTTAATGTACCATGAATAGAAAATTGGTAGATACATGAACTAGGCTCCTTTCCTCTTCTTCTCACTTATCTATTCGAAAAAAATTTCGAAAATGTACAACTAAATTAAATTTTATTTCAAAAATAATTTAATATACCATGAATAGAAAATTGGTAGATACATGAAGCAAACTCCTTTCCTTTTCCTCTTACTTATCTATTCGAAAAAGAAGTCAAAAAAATAAGAATATCAGAAAATTTTCCGACATTCTTATTGATAACTTCATTCAAATCTAACAGATATTAGACATTAAGGTGTTTTTTTAGTGTTCTTCTGGCTGTTCGTGATACGGGGAAGTGCAAGCCTTCTAACAGGGTCACTTCTGTCGCAGTCATCTCTTCAATGGCCTGTAAACTGACCAACGTATTGCGATTGGCATAGACAAAGTAATCTTTTTCAGCCTTGGCAGCTATATCCTTAAGACTGCCATAAATGGTCTTGATAGAATGATTGGCATAGTAGACCTTGATACGATGGGATTCCACTGAGGTTTCAAAGGCTAAAATCTCATGGTAGGGCAGAGTAAAGCCCTGTCTTCCCTCAAAACTATAGGTGAAGAGACGCATATTTTCCCTCTTGTCCACTGCCAGTACATAGTCCAGACAGCGCTCCAGCTGATGACAGTAGTCCGCCTCTGGCTGATCCTTGGAAATAAAATCCAAGGCAGATAAGTGGTAGCGAAAAGCTAGAGGCAAGACCTCCGAGTGTGTGGACACAAAGACAATGCTTGTAAAGGGATCTCGCTCCCGAACCTGTTGAGCAACCTGAAAGCCCCGTTCACGCTCTCCATCAATCTCTAAATCCAATAAATAGAGCTGGTAATTGTCAAAATACTGAGAATACTTTTCAACATCTCCATAGTTTTTGGCAATATCAATTTCCAATCTTAAATTGCGAGAGCGACCAATATCTAGTAAAGTCTGCTCTATCCGTCCTTGCTGGACTTTATCGTCTTCCAAAACTAAAATTCTCATTCCTCTCCCCCTCGTTTCTCATCCTTAAATGGCAATTCTAAGTCTTGTCTAAAGGTCGTCTCTCCTAGCTGGGTATCTAAGTTTAAATCATAATGAAAAACCATATCCTCCAAGGTTGCTAAGCCCAGTCCACTGTGGTTACCCTTGGTAGAGTAACCCTTTTGACTGAGAATGCTAGGATTCAGTTCTTCTTTCTTACGAGTATTTTCAATGATAAAACGGACACTCCTATCACCTGCCAACAAAGCAACCCGAATCTGCGGATTTTCAGACTCACTGGCTGCCTCTAAGGCATTTGTCGTGAGGATAGAGAGGATACGGATAGCCTCCAACATCGGCAATGCCAGCTCTTCGACAACCCCCACCGTCTCCAAACTAAAATGAATTCCCTGATTATCTGCCACAATCATGGCTTTTGCCAAGGTATTGCGAATGGCTATATCATGAATATTATGAAGATTAAAGGCCGTGTAGTCCGCCTTTCTCAGCTTTTCATTGGTCTTTAGAAAGACATCTTGATAAATGGTAGACACCTCAGCCATATCTTGATTAGCTATAGCAGGCTCCATACTGGCGACAATCCCTGCAAAATCATGACGGAAACCTCGAACCTCATCATAGAGATGACCTAGCTTATCCACCATTCCTTGCAAGGAACGATTTTCATCTTCCTGTCTCTGAATGGTCTGCTCATCACGATAAACCTGCTCCAAATGCTTGATATAAAAGAGCCAAGAGAAAAAGAGAATGAAAATCAGGAGAGAAATGGTCGTGTCAAAACGAACGTAGAAAGAACTATTTCTATTGGTCATAAACGAAGAGAATATCCTAAATCCAGTCAGAGGTAGGATAATGAAAAAACTCTTATGATAGTGGGTTGTGAAAGCATCTGAAAAGAATAAATCCAAATCCAAAGACCAACGCTTCATTATTTTACAACATAGAAATATTGATAATAAATCAAATACAGATCTATATAAGGTAGAAAACGAATCTACAAAACAACAAGGCTCACCAGATAACACACGAATCCAAATTGTCAAAAATAAATAACGAATACTCTGAAAGAAGAGAAAAAGATACAGAGAAAGAAAAAAAGCTTCCCCTTTTCTTTTATGCAATTCTAATAAAAAAACACAGTAAAAGAAGAGAATGATTCCTATATGGAATAATTCTCCAAATGTTTGACGAGCAGATAAACTAATTAAAAATATAAGTATCCAATAACGTTTTTTATAAAATTCTGGGGAAATTTGAGCGCCCAAATAAATAGTAGGCACTATGGTTGAAACGACTACCAACAGTATATATAGCACAGAAACTAAGAATTCTAAAATAATCATAAATAAATCTAATCTCTAACGAATACTGTTAATTTAAGCAAAGTGTCTACCCGTACTAAATAATTTATCGCACCATTTTACGGTATCTTCAAAAATCCCTCCACCATTCACTTCCTCCAAAACCTCTGGAGTTAATTCTTCAAATTGTTCCAATTCTACAAATGTGTTTTTCATTTCCATGACAGACTCCTTTTCATTATTTTATAGATAACTCTATCCCCTACTCCATCTACAAAAGGCTTTAGTTTCCTTTTAAAATGCAAGAAATCTAAAGCCTCCTGAAAATGGTATATTGGTTAGAGCGTTAACGATTAGTTGTGAAGATGTTATTTTTATTTAACCACGACCACTTTATAATATTCGTTTGAGTGTGGAGATTCAATCTTAATTTTTTCACCGTATAAACCATCGATTTCTTTATCCAGATAATCTGAAACTCCTGATGGCAAGCGTTTCATCTTAAGAATTTCACCAGATTGATCCGCATAGGCTAGGATGTGATAGTGGGTTGTAGCCATACCATCATCAATTAATACAAAGTAACCTGTTTTGAGCTTACCTTGCTCATTTTCTAAATAGTATAATTTATTGTTATTGATTGTAAAGCGGGTAGCTCCAAGACGAAGTCGTGCACCTGGATTTTCTAAATAGACATCATTGCCAACTTTTCTAATCTCTGAATAGGTTGTCATTGCTGGGATATTAACCACACGATGTCCATTTTCATCAAAGTAGTAACGATTTGGTAAGTTTTGGAAGTTCTGTACAACCGCCTTAGAATCAATTTTTTGTCCTTCTTCTTTATTATCCACTAAAGCTAAGGTTGTATTTGAAACCACATCCCCATATTTGTCGGAAAACTTCTTGAACTCAGGTTTGATATACCAAGTATTTTTTTCAATAATAACATCGTCACCTTTAGCATTTAGCAAATATTCTTGCCCATCTCCAAGTTTGACAATATCATGAATATTGTATCCAGCATCTTTTCTATTTGCTAGATAGCCATCCTTACCAATGACATAACTTTCCCCATCACTGGCTGGAACAGCTCTATCTGCGACCATAGCACCTGATTTTTCAAAGTAAGACCATTTACCATTTGCAGTCGCCCATCCTGTTGCCATAGCACCACTGCCTTTTAGGTAGTACCAAGTAGATCCTTCTTTGTACCAACCTGTACGCATGGCACCACTATTAGCTAGTGAGTACCATGTGTTACCTTCCTTGTACCAGCCAGTGCGCATAGCTCCACTATCTGCTAGAGAATACCAAGTATTGCCGTCTTTGAGCCAGCCTGTCTGCATTTTACCAGTGCTGTCAAAGTGATACCATGAGCCAGCATTTTGTACCCATTTATCCTTAGCTAGACTGCCATCTTGAGAAAGATTCCAGTCAGCACCATTTTTAACCCAAGTATCTGCAGCCTGTGCTTGGTTGATAGACAAAAGCAGACCAGCACCTACAAGCAGACCAAGAGTGAGTAGTTTAGATTTTTTCATAGCCATTTCCTCCTTTATTGAATAGCTATAAGAGGACTTCCCTCTTTATTTAGCTATATTCTAATACTTTTCATTGTCAAAGTCAATAATATTGTGAAAAATTAGACAATATTACCAATATCTACGAATTGTATTTTGATCCATTCCATATTGATTCATATAAGAAACATATTGACCTGGACGTGGAGCATGAACTACATTTCCACCACCAACATAAATACCTACATGGTCATTTGTCCCTTCACCATTATACAAAATCAAATCTCCAGCTTGTTGAGAACCATTACTTACATAACTTCCTCCTGTTGCTTGATCATAGGTTACTCTAGGGATACTAATATCGAACTTAGCATGAATGGCCATCGTAAATCCTGAGCAATCTACGCCACTATTCAAATCTGTCCCACCCCAATCATATGGGACTTTCCCTACAAATGTCTTTGCGTATTCACCAAGTGCCTGTCCACGATTTTCTATCCATACACCACTTGCTCTAAAGAAGTATGGTGTACCATTCACACGTTGATAACCAGTGACCATAGCACCACTAGCAGATAAGTAGTAATAATTGCCATCAGGTTGCATCCAAGTATTTTCTTTCATCCATCCTTGGTCATCAAAATAGTACCACTTGCCATCTAATTGTTCCCAATTTTTAGCATACCCACCTGAACCGTATTTAAACCACCATTTACCATTGGTTTGCATCCATGTTCCTTTAGGATCACGATATTGATTGAAAGCTTTCTTCTCTTGATTGCCCTCTGCTTGAGTTTCTTTATCTTCAAAACCAATCAATTTTACTTGATTAGCTTCTTCAGCTTTTATCTTGCCTTGATTAACTAATTGAGCAATCGCTTCTTTCTCACTTGCTGATGGGGAATCAGCATAGGCTACCGTAGTATTTGCTAGGAGAACGCCTCCTGCAAGAACTAACAAACTAGAATAAAGATATTTTTTCATCATAAAAATCCTTTCTTTTAAATTAATGTTTATTGGAACTACTAATACAATTAACATTATAAATAGCTTCTAATAATGGTTAAGAGTACAACAATTCTATGTATTTTTTATGTGACATTACTTTGATTGAGATTACAGACATCATCTCACCCTCTTTCTTGTTTAATTTCCCAAAAACCAAGTTAAAAAAGATATAAAAATTGGTAAAACGTAAGTAAAATTAGTAAGCCTTTTCATAGTCTTCAATACCTTCCTTTCATAATCATTGATTAACTCACACCCTTATGATATACTAAAAATAAGTATTTTCTTAAAACTTCTACTTTTGGAACATTTTAGGGAGGTGAAAATATGCGATGGGATATTGGTTCAGTTTATAAATACATTCGTAAATCAAAAGGGATTACACAAAATGAGATCTGTGGTGACTACATTACTCATTCTAACTTGTCTAAGTTTGAAAATAATCATTCCACTCCTAGGTATGACACTATGGAGTTGTTGTTGAGACAAATTGATATGTGTTTCGATGAATTTCATTATATTTGTCAACATTACCAAATGGATTCTCGTAAGAAATTATTTTCAGAATACTATCAAGTCATTTCTTCACCTAGTCTAAAAGAAATGAAGACACTGCTATCAAAATGTCAAATTTATCTAGATGAAGTGCAGAATGATATCCCAATAGAACATGCTGTGAAAGAATTAACCATTTTTATAGAAGTGATTGAAAATCAGTTTTCCGAAAAAGCCCAAGCTTTAGCTGAAGAGTTATGGAAAGAATTGGAAAAAAGAGATCAGTGGTTTCTCTCAGATTTACGGTTGTTAGTGATGATCATTTTCCATTTCCCTGTTGATTCACTAGAAATGCTACGTCAAAGACTTGTAAAATCTCTAAATAAATACACAGATTATCGTCCAATTCAAAGTATTTATTACTCCATTCTAGCCAATATGACCCGAATGTACCTTGAAGCAGGGAAGAAAGATGACTGTCTATGCTTAATTCAAGAATGTCTTGATTTAGCAAAAATATTGAAACGATACGATTTATTAGGTGTAGCTCAAGTACGTCTGGGAATCGTTAATGAAAATCATGCTATGATTAATAAAGGATTATCCTTACTCGAATCAACAAATGAAAGTCGATTACTGCGGGAAATGAAAAGAGAAGTTAGTGATTATTATCAAGCAGATTTTTTTGAAACAGAGGGCAAATGGTAACTATTATTTTATGAATAAAAGCGAACATGACTTCCTAGTAGACAAAGTTGTTCGCTTTTTTCGTTTTAGTCTGTCTGATAGTTTATTTCACAACAGAAACATTTCCTGTCTTACTATCGATTTTAACAGTTTGACCGTAGAAACCATCAATTTCTTTATTAAGATAATCTGAAATTCCTGTTGGCAATCGTTTCATTTCAAGAATTTCACCAGATTGAACTGCATAAACAAGAATCATGACCACCCGCATAGCGGGTGTTTTTTTGTCTCGCACCTAACGGAGCGAGACGGACTAATAGTCACATAATAAAAAATTCCAAAGCAAATGCCTTGGAACTCCGATTTCTATTTTGCTTGAATAATCTTAACCACATCTCCTACACTTTGGAGTTGGTCAATTTCCTCATCACTGATTTCGATATTAAATTCATCTTCCAGCGTCAAGATAAACTCCATCAAGTCAACTGAGTCAGCATCCAAATCATCTTTTAGACTCAAAGCTTCGGTCACTACAAAGTCCTCTCCCTGTCGCTCTTGGATAATGGTCACAATACGGTCAAAAATTTCTTTTTCTGTCATCTCTTTTATTCTCCTGAAAATTCACGCGCAGTCTGGGCAACTACGTCTGTTTCTAGCATGGTACGAATCTGGCGAATCGTACTATAAACAGCCTTGGCATCGCTTGAGCCATGAATCTTGACAACAGGTGCCTTGACACCAAACAAGACCGCTCCACCAACATCTGAATAGTTGAGCTGTTTTTTCAAACCTCTGAGGCTATCCTTGAGAAGGAGGGCGCCTAGTTTCGCTCGAAGACCACCACCTGTAATAGCTGTCTTGAGCAAACCCATGATTCCCATAGCTGTTCCTTCAATGGATTTGAGCACAGCGTTTCCCGTGAAACCATCTGCCACGACAACATCCGCAACGCCATTCATCAAATCACGTGCTTCCACGTTTCCGATAAAGTTCAAACTTTCATCAGCCGCCAGTAATTCATAAGTTTCCTTACGAAGCGGGTCGCCCTTACTACTCTCTGTTCCGTTATTGAGCAAGCCAACGCGTGGTTGCGCAATGCCACGAACATTTTTAGCATAGAAGGAACCTAGAACCGCATATTGATGGAGGTGCTGGGCTGTATTTTCCGCATTAGCACCGAGGTCTAGCATGTCAAAACCTCTCCCATCTACAGTCGGCAAGGTTGACATAAGTCCAGGACGATCGATATTCTTGATACGACCCACGATGAAAAATCCTGCTGCTAGTAAAGCACCTGTATTCCCAGCCGATAGGACAGCATCTGCTTCACCCTCTTTGACAGCCTTGGCCGCCAAGACCATACTGGCGTTTTTCTTCTTCCGAATAGCTCTCGTAGGTTCATCGTCCGAATCAATCTTCTCATCCGTATGGATAATGCTGACGCGCTCTGTCGCTGTCAGATATTGCTTGATTTTAGCTTCATCTCCGTAGAGTTGAACCTCAATATCTGAAAAGTCAGCTAGGGCTTGATTGACACCCTCAACGATGGCCTGAGGTGCATAATCGCCCCCCATGGCATCTACTGCGATTTTTTTCATTTCTTTTCCTCTTTTAGTAATTGTCCCCAGTCTGCTAGGGAATCAATAAATTTCTTTGATTTTAGGTGAATCCCAACGTACTCTTCGTAGAGTTGATCCATAAATTGGCGTAGCTCTTGCTTGATTTCAGGATTGAGCGAAATGGTCTCCAAGGTCTCAAAATCAATGGCTTGAAACTGATTGAGCAAATAAGGGATATTGGGATTGAGATGACAACGTCTCTCATCCTCATGATAATGCTCTGGACAGAGGCAGGCTCCATATTTGAAAGAAAAGTCAAAAGCCTGACCGATCCGATGGCAAAAGACACACTCATTAAAATTGAGGCTGATCCCAAATCGAGTCAAGATTTGAATTTCAAAAATATTAGTCAAAACCTGATAATCCAAGCCAGCTTCCATCAACTCCAAAGTCTTTTGCAAAAAAGCAAACAAGGGAGCATCCTGCTGATTGTCCTGCAAACTAGCATCTGCAAGAGCTGCCACATAGGTCGCATAGGCCATGACAAAGAGGTCACTATTAATCTTGGGAAAAGTCATCACCTCATGATAGTCCTCAATGTAACTGAGCCCGTCATCATTGATTCGTAAGAGAAATCGTGCCAGCACCAAGGGCTGAATAACCGGCGCCAGCTTAGACTGCCCAGCATGTTTGACGAAAAACATCCGCTTACCAGCCTGCTCTGTAAAGATTTTGACGAGCTTATCATCCTCACGAAAATTGCGATTGTAGAGCACCAAGCCTTGACTCGTGATAGACTGAATCATGCTTCTCTCATATACTCCTCAAGTCGTTTCATGGCTTCTTTGATCGTCTCCATACTGGCTGCATAAGACAGACGCACATAGCCTTCTCCGTAACGCCCAAAGGCAGCTCCAGGGATAAAGGCAACGGCCTGCTTCTGAGCAAAATCCTTCAGAAAAGCAAAGGAATCTTGATTGTAGCCCGCTGGAATCTTAGCAAAGATATAGAAGGCACCGTCTGGTTTGATAATCTCAAAACCAAGAGCAGTCATTTTCTCGATAATATAGTCCCGACGCTGGATGTATTCCTTCTTCATAGGTTCCGCATCATTTTTACCAGCCGTCAAGGCTGCCACCGCAGCATGTTGCGCCATGGTATTTGCGGCAGTGACCAAGTACTGATGACTCTTGATCAATTGGGCTGTGAAGACCGCAGGAGCAAAAATCAGACCCAAACGCCAACCTGTCATAGCATGCGATTTAGACAAACCATTGATGATAATAGCCTGACCTCTCAACATCGTTCCTAGAGACACATGGGCTTCCCCTGTGTAGGTCAATTCTGAGTAAACCTCATCACAGACAACGAAAATCTCATACTTACGCAAAACAGCTGCCAAGGCTTCCAACTGCTCCCGACTATAGGTAATCCCTGTCGGATTAGCTGGATAGTTGAGAATAACCGCCTTGAGCTTATCACCTTGCTCCAAAATGGCCTTTTCCAACATCTCAGGAGTCAAGACAAACCCATTTTCAGTTGTGTCAATCTCGACAACCTCTGCCCCAACCAGATTGACAATCGGTTCATAACCTGGATAGGCAGGAGCTGGCAAGAGCACCTTGTCTCCCTCTTCCAAAATAGCTGTCAAAGTAGCAGACAATGCCTCTGTCGCCCCAATTGTAACCAAGATTTCATTTTCAGGAGCATAGTCCAGTTGGTACTTTTCCTTAACAAAGTCACTGGCTGCCTGACGTAAAGTCAGCAGACCACTCATCCCTGTATAGTAGGATTGGTTCTGGTCAATCGCCCGCTTGGCCGCCTCCTTGACATGATCTGGCGTTGTAAAATCAGGTTCCCCCAAGGTCAAACGCAAAACCCCAGGAATCTCTGAAATAGCCTGGTCAAACTGACGAATCAAGGAAACTTGAATCTTATCTAACTGTTTATTAAAGCGCTTAGTTAAGTCCATAGATACCTCCTACTTTCAAAACGTATCTCTATTATACTACAAAAGCCCCTCGACCGCAAAAATACATTAGAGAATAACGCTAGCATAACAAATTGAAGTGTGTTAAAATGGATTTGTCGCAACTACACTAACGAACTTAGTTTGGAGGTGAGTTTTTGCTGATCTTCGTTACAGTTATTCTAGCACCATTACTGATTACTATTACCGGTAATGTCATTTCTGAGTGGATAGTCAGAAAGTGGTTAGATAAGCGCGACAAAAAAATATAACCTGAGTTTAGTTTTAATGTAACTGGACAAAAAGAAATACCAGAGGTGGAGCTCTGGTATTTTTGTTTTTGCCAAGACTTCGTTACAGTTCTTGTAAGATTATTATTACATAATTAGCACTACTTGTCAAATAATTGTTAGCTCCACTTTCTATTTTACTTTTCCTCTTTACAGGTCTATAATGGTAACAGATTCTATTTGGAGGTTTTTATGTCATTTCTATCAAAAAATGGAGCAGGCATCTTGGCCTGCCTTCTCATTTCCATCCTATCTTGGTACTTAGGAGGATTCTTCCCTGTTATTGGCGCACCTGTTTTTGCGATTTTTATTGGTATGCTCCTACATCCCTTTCTCTCGCCCTATAAACAACTGGATGCTGGATTGACCTTTAGTTCCAAGAAATTGCTCCAGTATGCCGTTATCTTGCTTGGTTTTGGTCTCAATATCTCTCAAGTCTTCGCAGTTGGGCAATCTTCCCTCCCTGTCATCCTTTCCACCATTTCAATAGCCTTGATTGTTGCCTACCTCTTCCAGCATTTCTTTGCACTGGACACAAAACTGGCTACCTTGATTGGAGTAGGTTCTTCTATCTGTGGTGGTTCTGCCATTGCGGCGACAGCGCCCGTTATCCATGCCAAGGAAAAGGAAGTAGCCCAAGCCATCTCCGTTATCTTTTTCTTCAATGTCTTGGCTGCGCTCATCTTTCCAACGCTAGGTACCTGGCTTCATCTATCCAATGAAGGCTTCGCCCTCTTTGCAGGAACTGCGGTCAATGATACTTCCTCTGTAACAGCCACAGCTAGCGCCTGGGACAGTCTCTACCAGACCAATACCCTCGAATCCGCAACCATTGTCAAACTCACACGTACTCTAGCTATTATCCCCATCACTCTCTTTCTCTCCTACTGGCAAAGCCGCGAGCAAAAAAATAAGCAAGGCCTGCAACTGAAAAAAGTCTTCCCACTTTTTATCCTTTACTTTATCCTTGCATCTCTCCTAACCACCCTACTGACCTCTCTTGGTGTGTCCAGTAGTTTCTTTACCCCACTCAAACAACTCTCTAAATTCCTTATTGTCATGGCCATGAGTGCTATCGGGCTCAAAACCAATCTGGTAGCTATGGTCAAATCCAGCGGAAAATCCATTGTTCTCGGAGCCATCTGCTGGATTGCCATCATCCTCACTAGTCTTGGTATGCAGACCCTTATCGGCATTTTCTAATACTCTTCGAAAATCTCTTCAAACCACGTCAACGTCGCCTTGCTGTAGGTATGGTTACTGACTTCGTCAGTTCTATCCACAACCTCAAAACAGTGTTTTGAGCTGAC
>NZ_JVLI01000033.1:0-477 GCF_001072315.1 Streptococcus pseudopneumoniae
ATGGTAACTATATCACTTTTAAGTTTGATGAAAATCAAACGAGAATCTAAGGAAAATTAAATTTATTAAAGTCATCAAGAACTCTTGGTGACTTTTTGATTGGGGAAAAATGATCATTGTATGTTTTAGAGCAAGAGCTCCTTCAAATTGTTATCGAAAGTAAATAAAATTGAATACTATAAAACAAAATAAAGAGCACAACACTCTTTCATTCTGTGTTGTGCCTTGAGTGAAACGAAAGGAATGAATTATAAACATGAAATTCAGTGATGAGACAAGAGCATTCGGATCAATCCGAAAGACCAAACGTTGGGGAACGTGTGGAGTTATTCTTGGTCTAGCCCGTAAAATGAAGGTTGGTGGTGCTTGTGGAGTTATTCTTGGTCTAGCTAGTTTAAGTCTTCTAAGTCCAGTTCTTGCAGATGAAATAACTGAAAATAAGGCTACGAATGCTCCCTATGCACAGACGAATCCAAG
>NZ_JVLI01000034.1:0-32129 GCF_001072315.1 Streptococcus pseudopneumoniae
AGCCAGCGTCTTTGGGCGCTGGCTGGTAATTTGGGCTTATAGCCCTGGGACAAACCACCCGTTAGACGGGGGATCATGATTTTTGTCTTTGGTATTCCTTGGTATTCTTTTGCGAAAAAGACAGACCTTAAAACAGACCCTCTTTTTTAAAAAAGGGATACCAAAAAGGATACAACGTTTTTGTCGTATCCTAAAAATCTATGTACTTAGCAAAGCGTTCTTTGGCTCCATTATGCGTTTTTGTGATTTTAAGACTTGTTAGCTGATTTTTTATAATCCAGCAAAGTCCTTGATTTCTTGTGCTGACATTGAGGAGTCGCAACGGACATTGATTTGTCCATCCGCAATGTGAACAAAGCCTGGTACAGTTGGGATTCCGTAGCGTGAGCGGAATGCTTGCAACTCATTGAGTTGGCTTGGTTCTTCACTATTGATGAAGTAAATGTGAGCTTTGGTTTCAGCTACGACACCTGCTAAAGTACCTGCAAATTTACGGCAGTAAGGGCAAGTTTTGCGACCGATAAAGAAGGTTGCAGTTTCTTTTTTATCAAGAGCTTCTTGCGCACGCGCAACTGTAGTGACTTCGAGTTCTTTGATGTTTTCTAAAAATTGTTCCATGAGATTACCTCGCTTTCATTGATAAGTCTAGTATGCCATAAAGTTTCTAAAATTGCTTAGATTTGATACGAAAAAAGATGAGATTGGTTTGTCTCATCTTTTATAGGGCCTTATTTTACAAAAGCATTGATTTCTGCTTCGATATTAGCAATCTTAGCTTGTGATTCTTCGTTGGTTTCCCCTACAACTGCAATGTAGAATTTGATTTTTGGTTCTGTACCTGAAGGGCGAACGGCAATCCATGAGCCGTCAGTAAGTGTGTATTTCAACACATCACTTGGAGGAGTTGTTAAGTTTGTAACGGTACCGTCAGCAGCAGTAGCAGTTTGAGCCTTGAAGTCTTCTACGACAGTGATAGCTGTTGAGTTCCATTCTTTTGGAGCATTGTTACGGAATTTAGCCATAATCGCTTTGATTTGTTCAGCACCATCGACACCTGAAAGAGTAACAGAGATTGTTTTTTCTGCATAGTAGCCATACTCTTTGTAGATTTCTTCGATACCGTCAGCAAGAGTCAAACCACGTGAGCGGTAGTAGGCAGCAAGTTCAGCAACGACAAGAACGGCTTGGATTGCATCTTTATCACGTACGAATGGTTTAATCAAGTAACCGAAACTTTCTTCAAATCCCATCATGTAAGTGTGATTGTGTTTTTCTTCAAATTCTTGGATTTTTTCAGCGATGAATTTGAAACCTGTCAAAACGTTGAACATGGTTGCGCCGTAGCTTTCAGCAATCTTCGTTACCAAGTCAGTTGATACGATAGATTTACATAGGGCTGCATTTTCAGGAAGAGTTCCAGCGTTTTTGTGGGCTTCCAAGATGTATTTAGCCATGATGGCACCGATTTGGTTACCTGAAAGGTTGAGGTAGCTACCATCTTTTTGAAGAACTTCAACACCAACACGGTCAGCATCAGGGTCAGTTGCGACAAGAACGTCTGCACCAACTTGACGACCAAGTTCTTCAGCAAGGGCAAAGGCTGCTTGGCTTTCTGGGTTTGGAGATTTTACAGTTGAGAAGTCAGGATCGGCAGTTGCTTGCGCTTCAACGACTTGAACTGAGTCAAATCCTGCTTGGGCAAGAGCACGGCGAGCCAACATTTCACCAGTACCATGAAGTGGTGTGTAGACAATCTTCATGTCTTTACCGAATTCTTCAATCAAGGCTGGGTTGATGTTTACGTCCTTAACCTCTTTAAGGTATTCTACGTCAACAGCTTCGCCGATAACTTCAATCAAGCCAGAAGCTTTTTCAGCTTCCACATCAGCAACTTCAACTGCAAATGGGTTTTCGATAGCACGGATATAAGTAGTCAAAGCGTCTGCGTCGTGTGGAGGCATTTGTCCACCGTCTTCACCGTAAACCTTGTATCCGTTAAATGGTGCAGGGTTGTGACTGGCTGTGACCATGATACCTGCGAAACAGTTGAGGTGACGAACTGCAAATGAGAGTTCTGGAGTTGGACGAAGGCTTTCAAATACGTAAGATTTGATGCCGTGTTTAGCAAGAACTGCAGCAGATTCAAAGGCAAACTCAGGTGAGAAGTGACGGCTGTCGTAGGCAATTGCCACACCGCGTTCTTTCTCGTTTCCACCTTTTGACTCAATCAAACGAGCCAATCCTTCAGTAGCTTGGCGAACAACGTAGATGTTGATGCGGTTTGTACCAGCACCAATCAAGCCACGCATCCCTGCAGTACCAAATTCAAGATTTGTATAGAAGGCATCTTCCTTTGTTTTTTCGTCCATATTTTCCAAATCTTGACGAAGGTAGTCAGGAAGCTCCGCAAAATCAACCCATTTCTGGTAATTTTCTTGGTAAGACATTAAAATTCTCCTTTTTGTAAATTGTTTTAACCGTTCACATTATAGCACTTTTTAGCATTTTAGTAAAACGGTAGCATAAGTTTCAGAAAAGTAGTGATATATGCCTGTTTATCAAGTCTTGAATGCCTTAGGGAAACATGCTATACTACTTGTATGATTATTTTACAAGCTAATAAAATTGAACGATCTTTTGCAGGAGAAGTTCTTTTTGATAATATCAACCTGCAGGTTGATGAACGAAACCGGATTGCTCTTGTTGGAAAAAATGGTGCAGGTAAGTCTACTCTTTTGAAGATTTTGGTTGGAGAAGAGGAGCCAACTAGTGGAGAAATCAATAAGAAAAAAGATATTTCTCTGTCTTACCTAGCCCAAGATAGCCGTTTTGAATCTGAAAACACCATCTACGATGAGATGCTTCATGTCTTTGATGACTTGCGTCGGACTGAGAAACAACTGCGTCAGATGGAGTTGGAGATGGGTGAAAAGTCTGGTGAGGATTTGGATAAACTGATGTCAGATTACGATCGCTTATCTGAGAATTTTCGCCAAGCAGGCGGCTTTACCTATGAAGCTGATATTCGAGCGATTTTAAATGGATTCAAGTTTGACGAATCTATGTGGCAGATGAAAATAGCTGAACTTTCAGGTGGTCAAAATACTCGTTTGGCACTTGCCAAAATGCTACTTGAAAAGCCCAATCTCTTGGTATTGGACGAGCCAACTAACCACTTGGATATTGAAACCATCGCTTGGCTAGAGAATTACTTGGTAAATTATAGCGGTGCTCTCATTATTGTCAGCCACGACCGTTATTTCTTAGACAAGGTTGCGACAATTACGCTAGATTTGACCAAGCATTCCTTGGATCGCTATGTGGGCAATTACTCTCGTTTTGTCGAGTTGAAGGAGCAAAAACTAGCTACTGAGGCAAAAAACTATGAAAAGCAACAGAAGGAAATCGCAGCTCTGGAAGACTTTGTCAATCGTAATCTAGTCCGAGCTTCAACGACCAAACGTGCCCAATCTCGCCGAAAACAACTGGAAAAAATGGAGCGTTTGGACAAGCCTGAAGCTGGTAAGAAATCAGCCAATATGACCTTCCAGTCTGAAAAAACGTCTGGTAATGTTGTCTTGACAGTTGAAAATGCAGCCATTGGTTATGATGGGGAAATATTGTCAGAGCCAATCAACCTAGACCTTCGTAAAATGAATGCTATTGCGATTGTTGGTCCTAATGGTATTGGCAAGTCAACCTTTATCAAATCAATCGTGGACCAGATTCCATTTATCAAGGGAGAAAAGCGATTTGGGGCTAATGTTGAGGTTGGTTACTATGACCAAACCCAAAGCAAGCTGACACCAAGTAATACGGTGCTTGATGAACTTTGGAATGATTTTAAACTGATACCAGAAGTTGAAATCCGTAACCGTCTAGGTGCCTTTCTTTTCTCTGGTGATGATGTTAAAAAATCAGTTGGCATGTTGTCAGGTGGAGAGAAAGCTCGTTTGCTTTTGGCTAAATTATCTATGGAGAACAACAACTTCCTGATCCTTGACGAGCCGACCAACCACTTGGATATTGATAGTAAGGAAGTGCTAGAAAATGCCTTGATTGACTTTGATGGAACTATTCTATTTGTCAGCCACGACCGTTACTTTATCAATCGTGTAGCAACTCATGTTCTAGAATTATCTGAGAATGGCTCAACTCTCTACTTGGGAGATTACGACTACTATGTCGATAAAAAGGCTGAAATGGAAGTCAGTCAGATAGAGGAAACTTCAACTAGCAATCAAGTAAAAGAAGCAAGCCCAGTTAATGACTATCAAGCTCAGAAAGAAAGTCAAAAAGAAGTTCGCAAACTCATGCGACAAATTGAAAATCTAGAAGCTGAAATCGAAGAGTTAGAAAGTCAAAGTCAAGTCATTTCTGAACAAATGTTGGAAACAAATGATGCCGACAAACTCATGGAATTGCAGGCTGAGTTGGACAAAATTAGCCACCGTCAGGAAGAAGCTATGCTTGAGTGGGAAGAATTATCGGAGCAGGTGTAAAAAATGAAACATCTTGGAAAGGTATTTCGTGAATTTCGAACAAGTGGAAATTATTCTTTAAAGGAGGCAGCAGGGGAGTCTTGCTCTACCTCTCAGTTATCTCGTTTTGAGCTTGGGGAGTCTGACCTAGCAGTTTCACGTTTTTTTGAGATTTTGGATAACATTCATGTAACTATTGAAAATTTCATGGATAAGGCTAGGAATTTTCATAATCATGAACATGTTGCCATGATGGGACAAATTATTCCGCTTTATTACTCAAATGATATTGCAGGTTTTCAAAAGCTTCAAAGAGAACAACTTGAAAAGGCTAAGAGTTCGACCAATCCTCTCTATTTTGAGCTGAACTGGATTTTGCTACAGGGTCTGATTTGTCAAAGAGATGCGACTTATGATATGAAGCAGGATGATTTGGATAAGGTAGCAGATTATCTCTTCAAAACAGAAGAATGGACCATGTATGAGTTGATTCTTTTCGGTAACCTCTATAGTTTCTACGATGTGGATTATGTCACTCGGATTGGTAGAGAAGTTATGGAGAGGGAGGAATTTTACCAAGAGATTGGTCGCCATAAGAGATTAGTGTTGATTTTGGCCCTCAATTGTTACCAGCATTGTTTAGAGCATCTTTCTTTTGACAATGCAAGCTATTTTGAGGCTTATACAGAGAAGATTATTGGTAAAGGTATTAAGCTTTATGAGCGTAATGTTTTCCATTATTTAAAAGGTTTTGCCTTATATCAAAAAGGAAAGTGTAAAGAAGGTTGTAGCAAAATGCAAGAGGCCATGCATATTTTTGATGTGCTAGCTCTACCAGAGCAAGTAGCCTACTATCAAGAACACTACGAAAAATTTGTCAAAGATTAATTTTCCCAAATAAGGGAAAAAATAAAAAGCTCCTTTCAGTTTTGATACAATAGTTTCAAAATTTGAGAGGAGTTTTTATATGAATCGCTATGCAGTACAGTTGATTAGTCGCGGAGCTGTTAACAAGATAGGGAATATGCTCTATGATTATGGAAATAGTGTCTGGTTGGCTTCCATGGGAACTATCGGCCAGACTGTTTTAGGAATGTATCAGATTTCTGAACTCGTCACATCTATTCTAGTCAATCCCTTTGGTGGAGTTATATCAGACCGTTTTTCTCGTCGTAGGATTTTAATGGTGACAGACCTTGTTTGTGGGATTCTTTGTCTGGCTATTTCTTTTATAAGGAATGACAGCTGGATGATTGGAGCTTTGATTTTTGCCAATATTGTTCAGGCGGTTGCCTTTGCATTTTCTCGTACAGCCAATAAAGCCATTATAACTGAGGTTGTTGAGAAAGATGAGATTGTGATCTATAACTCTCGCTTAGAGCTGGTTTTGCAGGTTGTAGGTGTTAGCTCTCCTGTTCTTTCCTTCCTTGTTTTACAATTTGCCAGTCTCCATACGACGCTACTGCTAGACTCGCTGACTTTTTTCATTGCTTTTGTTCTAGTGGCTTTCCTTCCAAAAGAGGAAGCAAAAGTTCAAGAGAAAAAGGCTTTTACTGGGAGAGATATTTTTGTAGGTATCAAGGATGGGTTACACTATATCTGGCATCAGCAAGAAATTTTCTTCCTTTTGCTGGTAGCTTCCAGCGTTAATTTCTTTTTTGCAGCTTTTGAATTTCTACTTCCCTTTTCGAATCAGCTTTACGGGTCAGAAGGAGCCTATGCAAGTATTTTAACTATGGGGGCTATTGGTTCCATCATTGGGGCTCTTCTAGCTAGTAAAATTAAAGCTAATGTTTATAATCTTTTGATTTTACTGGCTTTGACAGGTGTCGGAGTTTTTATGATGGGATTACCACTGCCAAATTTGCTTTCCTTTTCTGGAAATTTAGTTTGTGAATTGTTTATGACGATTTTTAATATTCACTTTTTTACTCAAGTACAAACCAAGGTTGAGAGCGAATTTCTTGGGAGAGTACTGAGTACAATTTTTACCTTAGCTATTCTATTTATGCCTATTGCAAAAGGATTTATGACAGTCTTGCCAAGTGTACATCTCTCTTCTTTCCTGATAATTGGAAGTGGTGTTATCATCTTGTCTTGTATATCGTTTATTTATGTTCGAACTCATTTTGAAAAATTGATATAAGGCTGCTTGAGTTTCAAAAATAATTTCAAACTAAGTGTTTTTTCCGCCCTTCTCGTTTGTGAGGAGGGCTTGTTTTATGGTAAAATGGTCTTATGAATAAAAGAATGAATGAGTTAGTCGCCTTGCTCAATCGCTATGCGACTGAGTACTATACCAGCGATAATCCGTCGGTTTCAGACAATGAGTATGATCGCCTTTACAGAGAGTTGGTTGAGTTAGAAACTGCCTATCCAGATCAAGTGTTAGCAGATAGTCCGACCCATCGTGTTGGTGGCAAGGTTTTAGATGGTTTTGAAAAATACAGTCATCAGTATCCTCTTTATAGTTTGCAGGATGCTTTTTCACGTGAGGAGCTTGAAGCTTTTGATGCGCGTGTTCGTAAGGAAGTGGCCCATCCAACCTATATTTGTGAGTTGAAAATCGATGGCTTATCTATCTCGCTGACTTATGAAAAGGGGATTTTAGTTGCTGGGGCAACGCGTGGAGATGGTTCTGTTGGGGAGAATATCACGGAAAACCTCAAGCGTGTTAAGGACATTCCTTTGACCTTGCCAGAAGAACTAGATATCACCGTTCGTGGGGAATGTTATATGCCACGCGCTTCTTTTGACCAGGTCAACCAAGCTCGCCAAGAAAATGGAGAGCCTGAATTTGCCAATCCTCGTAATGCGGCGGCAGGCACCCTGCGACAGTTGGATACAGCAGTAGTTGCCAAGCGCAATCTTGCAACGTTTCTCTATCAAGAAGCCAGCCCTTCAACTCGTGACAGCCAAGAAAAGGTTTTGAAGCACCTAGAACAACTAGGTTTTGTGGTCAATCCTAAGCGAATCTTGGCTGAAAGCATGGATGAGATTTGGAATTTTATCCAAGAAGTAGGAGAGGAACGGGAGAATCTGCCTTATGATATCGATGGGGTGGTGATCAAGGTCAATGACTTAGCAGGCCAAGAAGAACTCGGTTTTACCGTCAAGGCACCAAAGTGGGCAGTGGCCTACAAGTTCCCAGCTGAAGAAAAAGAAGCTCAACTCTTATCAGTTGATTGGACAGTTGGCCGTACGGGTGTTGTAACCCCAACTGCGAATCTAACACCAGTACAACTAGCTGGTACAACTGTTAGCCGTGCGACCCTGCACAATGTGGATTATATTGCTGAAAAAGATATCCGCAAAGACGACACGGTCATCGTCTATAAGGCCGGGGACATCATCCCTGCCGTTTTACGTGTGGTAGAGTCCAAAAGAATTTCTGAAGAAAAACTGGATATCCCTACAAACTGTCCAAGTTGTGACTCTGATTTGTTGCACTTTGAAGATGAAGTGGCCCTCCGTTGTATCAATCCGCGTTGTCCTGCCCAAATCATGGAAGGTTTGATCCACTTTGCCTCTCGAGATGCCATGAATATTACAGGCCTTGGTCCATCTATTGTTGAGAAGCTATTTGCTGCCAATTTAGTCAAGGATGTGGCGGATATTTACAGATTACAAGAAGAGGATTTCCTCCTTTTAGAGGGGGTTAAGGAAAAGTCTGCTTCTAAACTGTATCAAGCCATTCAAGCATCTAAGGAAAATTCTGCCGAGAAACTCTTGTTTGGTTTGGGAATTCGTCATGTCGGAAGCAAGGCCAGTCAGCTATTACTTCAACATTTTCATTCAATCGAAAATCTGGCTCAGGCAGATCCAGAGGAAGTGGCTAGTATTGAAAGTCTGGGTGGCGTGATCGCCAAGAGTCTTCAGACATATTTTGCGACAGAAGGCTCTGAAATTCTCCTCAGAGAATTGAGAGAAGCTGGAGTCAATCTGGCCTACAAAGGTCAGACTGTAGTAGCAGATGCAGCCTTGTCAGGTTTGACCGTGGTATTGACTGGAAAATTGGAACGTCTCAAGCGCTCAGAAGCTAAAAGTAAACTCGAAAGTCTAGGTGCCAAGGTAACAGGCAGTGTGTCTAAAAAGACCGACCTCGTCGTGGCAGGAGCAGATGCTGGAAGTAAACTTCAAAAGGCACAAGAACTTGGTATCGAAGTTCGAGATGAAGCTTGGCTAGAAAACTTGTAATAATCGTTTAAAATCAGAGTTTAGATAATATTACTATGTTTGATAGTCGTGACAAAATTGGTCAAGAATTTATTAGTGAAATAGAAAGAAAATAGAAGTAAAAAGGAAAAATAAACAATGTATAACTACCCTATGCGCATTCATTACCATCGCAAGAATGGAGAATACGATACTTGCTCTTTTGTAAAAGGTCAGGACCAGCGGATTGATTTGCTAACCTACAAAGAAGATTATTTTGGTGCCTTATTTAGTTTTGAACACCCAAGTGCTCATGCCTTAGAAAGCTTGAATTTTGTCGTTCATACAGGCCAAACTAGTAAAGAATATGCTATCCGTTTTAATCACTATCCTCTTTTAACAGAGGTCTGGATTTTGGAAGGGGATGACAGAATTTATTATTCTGAAAATCCTGCTATTGCCAGTCCTTTCTATAAAAATCAAAATCCTTTTGCCTTTGACAAGGCCATTAATAGTGCTAGTTTTGACCATCATTGGGGTTACCAAGATGAATTGGGGTGCCGTGTAGAGGATAATCAAGCGCATTTTGCTCTTTGGGCTCCAACAGCGACAGAAGTGCAGGTTGTCGTTTATGAATCTGTCGCTAACAATGCTCCTGTTTGGAAGACTTTTGAGATGGAAAGAGGCAATAGCTACTCTTATAACCATAAAGACAATACAATCGGTGTCTGGAGTTTGGATGTTGAGGAAGATTTGACTGGTAAGGCTTATCAGTATCAAGTCCAATTCCCTCATCACCAAACAGTGACACGCGACCCCTACACCATCGCGACCAGTCCTGATGGCAAACGTTCAGCTATCCTGAGCCATGAAGAAAAGCAAGTTGCAAACTTCGAGGTCAAGCACGGTTCAGAGGCTACTTGGCGCTTGGCAAATCCATGTAAGGCAGTTATTTGTGAAATGCACATTCGTGATTTGACCAAATCACCGACCTCAGGTGTGGATGAACATCTTCGAGGAACTTTCTTGGGTGCGGCTCAGACAGGGACGGTTAACCAGTACGGCCAAGCAACTGCTTTTGATTACATTAAGAAGCTGGGCTACAATTATGTTCAGTTGCAACCAATTGCAGACCGTCATAAAGAATATGATGAGGATGGAAATGTAACCTACAACTGGGGTTATGACCCACAAAACTATAACGCGCCAGAAACTAGTTTTTCAACTAATCCAGATGACCCAGCTCAGGTCATTCGTGATTTGAAAACCATGGTTCAAGCTTACCACGATGCGGGAATTGGTGTTATTATGGATGTGGTCTATAACCATACCTTCTCAGTTGTTGATGCACCTTTCCAAACAACTGTCCCTGATTACTATTATCGTATGAATCCAGATGGTACCTTCCAGAATGGAACGGGTGTTGGAAATGAAACTGCCAGCGAACATGAAATGTTCCGCAAGTATATGATTGATTCTCTTCTATACTGGGTGCAGGAATACAATATTGACGGCTTCCGTTTTGACTTGATGGGGATTCATGATGTCAAGACCATGCAGATGATTCGTCAGAGCTTGGATGAAATCGACCCTAACATTATCCTTTATGGAGAAGGTTGGGACATGGGAACAGGTCTTGCCCCTTATGATAAGGCTAAGAAAGACAACGCCTACGAAATGCCAAATATTGGTTTCTTTAATGACAATCAGCGTGATGCTGTCAAAGGTGGAGAAGTTTACGGTGCAATTAAATCAGGTTTTGTCAGCGGTGCTGCGACAGAGCCAATTCTTGCCAAAGCAATCCTAGGCAGTCGTGAATTAGGAACCTATACACATCCAAATCAAGTACTTAACTATGTGGAAGCCCATGACAATTACAATCTTCACGATTTATTGGCAACTCTTCATCCAGACCAAAGTTCAGAACAAATCATGCGCAAGGTTGAGACAGCCACAGCTATGAACCTACTCATGCAAGGGATGGCCTTTATGGAAATCGGTCAAGAATTTGGTCGTACCAAACTAGTTGCGACTGGTGAAAATGGTGAGTTGTCCCATGATGATAGAGAGCGTGCGATGAATAGCTATAATGCTCCAGACAGTGTGAACCAAGTGAACTGGAACTTGCTTAATGAGCGTCAAGATAGTATTGCGTTTATCCGTCAGATGATTCGATTGAAGACAGGAACCGGTGCCTTTTCTTACCCTACTTATGATGAAATTTACCATCATGTTTTTGTTCATTCAGCAAATGAACATAGCGGTTTGATTGTCTATGAGATTCAAGGGGAAGACCATTTACTGGTTGTATTTAATGCTAAAGGACAAGACTTCCAGTTTGAAAATGCTGGAAATCTAGAACTATTGGTGACCAATAGCCATTTAAGTGATAAAGACATGGTTGGTGGCGTTAGCACCAGCGTCTTTAAAGTCTTGTAGAAAAAATCAAAAGTTTTCAATTGTGTCGTATAATTTCTAGGATATCTTCTTGCTAAAAATTATAAAACTCAATGAAGAATAACATAGCATGAAAAAGGTTTAGTTCATCTAAGCCTTTTCTTCTTGTACTGACTGCTTAACAAAAGAGTTCAAATAGTTTGAAAAGTCAAGCTTGTGAAAATAATCTCAAAAATATTGCAAAAAGGGTTGTAATTTTCTGAAAATTTGGTAAAATATATCTTAATCATTTTCAGGAGGACGAGAATTTGACAAGATATAAGAATTTAGTAAATGGAGAATGGAAATCATCTGAAAAAGAAATTACGATTTATTCACCAATCAATCAAGAAGAATTAGGGACAGTACCCGCTATGAGCCAAGCAGAAGTAGACGAGGCTATGCAAGCTGCGCGTGCAGCCTTGCCTGCATGGCGTGCTTTGTCAGCAGTTGAACGTGCGGCTTATTTGCATAAAACAGCAGCTATTTTAGAACGCGATAAAGAAAAAATTGGTACTATCCTTGCCAAAGAAGTAGCAAAAGGGATTAAAGCAGCCATTGGAGAAGTAGTGCGTACAGCAGACTTGATTCGTTATGCTGCCGAGGAAGGTCTCCGTATCACTGGACAAGCAATGGAAGGTGGTGGTTTTGAGGCAGCAAGTAAAAACAAACTGGCTGTTGTCCGTCGTGAGCCGGTTGGAGTCGTGCTAGCTATTGCTCCCTTTAACTATCCAGTTAATCTTTCTGGATCTAAGATTGCTCCGGCTTTGATTGCAGGGAATGTGGTTATGTTTAAGCCACCAACACAAGGTTCTATTTCTGGTCTCTTGTTGGCTAAAGCATTTGAAGAAGCAGGGATTCCAGCAGGTGTTTTCAATACCATTACGGGGCGTGGTTCAGAAATTGGGGATTATATCATTGGGCACAAAGAAGTCAACTTCATCAACTTTACAGGATCAACCCCTATCGGAGAACGTATTGGTCGTTTAGCTGGTATGCGTCCTATCATGCTGGAGCTTGGTGGGAAAGATGCAGCTCTTGTACTAGAAGATGCAGATTTGGAACATGCTGCCAAGCAAATTGTTGCAGGTGCCTTTAGCTACTCAGGACAACGTTGCACGGCCATTAAACGTGTTATTGTTCTCGAAAGTGTTGCAGATACATTAGTTACTTTGCTTCAAGCAGAGGTTGCTAAATTAACAGTTGGTGACCCATTTGACAATGCTGATATTACACCTGTTATTGACAATGCTTCAGCCGACTTCATCTGGGGCTTGATTGAGGATGCACAAGAAAAAGGGGCTCAGGATCTTACACCAATCAAACGTGAGGGCAATCTTCTCTGGCCAGTGCTTTTTGACCAAGTTACAAAAGATATGAAAGTAGCATGGGAAGAGCCATTTGGCCCTGTTTTACCAATTATTCGTGTGGCTAATGTAGAAGAAGCAATTGCCTTTGCCAACGAATCTGAATTCGGTCTTCAATCCTCAGTCTTTACAAATGATTTCAAAAAAGCCTTTGAAATTGCTGAAAAACTTGAAGTGGGTACAGTTCATATTAATAATAAAACCCAACGTGGTCCAGATAATTTCCCATTCCTTGGTGTCAAAGGTTCTGGAGCTGGAGTGCAAGGAATTAAATATAGCATTGAAGCGATGACAAATGTCAAATCCATTGTTTTTGATGTGAAATAAAATGTAAAATCAGGAAATTGTTTTCCTGGTTTTGTTTTTTACATAAAAACAATGCTATATTTGGATAAAATACGAACTTTGTGATATGATAGTAATCAAAAAGAGGACGTTTTCACAAACTATCTGTCATTCCTTGATTTATAAGTGAATGGATAAGTTCATTTTTTGAAGATTTTCAAAAGAATTTTTACCAAATATGGTAATTTACTTGAATCTTACATAAAAAGGTAGTATAATAAATCTATGGAAAACGCTTACAGAATTAGGAGGGTGTATGGATAAAAATAATGCTTTAAAAACCTTTATGACAGGTGAAAATTTTCACCTCCAGCACTATCTGGGAGCTCATAGGGAAGAAAAAAATGGTGTGTATGGCTACACTTTTCGTGTATGGGCACCCAATGCTCAGGCTGTTCACTTGGTAGGGGATTTCACCAATTGGGTTGAACATCAAATTCCGATGGAACGGAATGAATTTGGAGTATGGGAAGTCTTTACCAGTCTTGCTCAAGAAGGTCAAATTTATAAGTATCATATCACACGTGCAAATGGTCATCAGCTGATGAAGATTGACCCTTTTGCTGTACGGTATGAGGCACGACCTGGGACTGGTGCTATTTTAACAGATATTCCAGAAAAAAAATGGAAGGATGGTCTCTGGCTAGCCCGTAGAAAACGCTTGAGCTTTGAAGAGCGTCCTGTTAATATTTACGAGACTCATGCTGGTTCTTGGAAGAGAAATCCTGATGGTAGCCCCTATAGTTTTTCTCAATTGAAAGATGAACTCATTCCTTACTTGGTTGAGATGAATTATACCCACATTGAGTTTATGCCTCTGATGTCTCACCCACTAGGTTTGAGTTGGGGCTATCAGCTTATGGGTTACTTTGCTCTAGAGCATGCCTATGGTCGTCCTGAAGAGTTTCAAGATTTTGTTGAGGAATGTCACTTAAACAATATAGGCGTTATTGTAGACTGGGTACCTGGTCACTTTACTATCAATGATGATGCCTTGGCCTATTATGATGGAACACCGACTTTTGAATACCAAGACCATAATAAGGCCCATAACTACGGTTGGGGTGCACTCAATTTTGACCTTGGAAAAAATGAAGTTCAGTCCTTCTTGATTTCTAGTATCAAGTTTTGGATTGACTTTTACCATTTGGACGGTATTCGAGTGGATGCGGTTAGCAACATGCTCTATCTTGATTATGATGATGCGCCATGGACACCTAATAAAGATGGTGGTAATCTCAACTATGAGGGTTATTATTTCCTTCAACGCTTGAATGATGTGATTAAACTAGTTCATCCAGACGTTATGATGATAGCTGAGGAAAGTTCTTCAGCTACTCAGATTACTGACACCAAGGATTCAGATGGTCTAGGATTTGACTACAAATGGAATATGGGTTGGATGAATGACATTCTCCGTTTCTATGAAGAAGATCCGATTTATCGTAAATACGACTTTAACCTGGTGACTTTCAGCTTTATGTACGTCTTCAAGGAGAATTATCTCCTACCATTCTCACACGATGAAGTAGTTCATGGTAAGAAGAGTATGATGCACAAGATGTGGGGAGATCGTTACAATCAATTCGCAGGCTTACGCAATCTCTATACGTACCAAATTTGTCACCCTGGTAAGAAATTGCTTTTCATGGGTAGCGAATATGGTCAATTCCTAGAATGGAAATCTGAAGAACAGTTGGAATGGTCTAACCTAGAAGACCCAATGAATGCTAAGATGAAGTATTTCACTTCTCAGCTAAACCAGTTTTACAAAGACAACCGCTGTCTGTGGGAAATTGATACCAGCTATGATGGTATTGAAATCATTGATGCGGATAATCGAGACCAGAGTGTTCTTTCCTTTATTCGTAAGGGTAAAAAGGGAGAAATGTTAGTCTGCGTCTTTAATATGGCACCTGTTGAACGGAAAGATTTTACAATCGGACTACCTGTTGCAGGAATTTACGAAGAAGTCTGGAATACTGAGTTAGAAGAGTGGGGAGGCGTTTGGAAAGAACATAATCAAACTGTTCAAACGCAAGAAGGACTATGGAAAGATTATGAGCAGACCTTAACCTTTACCCTACCGGCTATGGGAGCTAGTGTATGGAAAATCAAACGTCGCTTGAAATCTACTAAAACCGTCACAAATAAAAACCAAAAAGGAGTAGAAAATGAAGAATGAAATGTTAGCTTTGATTCTTGCTGGTGGGCAAGGAACTCGTCTCGGTAAACTCACTCAAAGCATCGCAAAACCAGCTGTGCAATTTGGTGGGCGCTACCGTATCATTGACTTTGCTCTATCAAACTGTGCCAACTCAGGGATTCATAATGTGGGGGTCATTACACAGTATCAACCACTTGCTCTCAACAATCATATTGGGAACGGTTCAAGCTGGGGACTAGACGGTATCAATTCTGGTGTCTCTATTCTTCAACCTTATTCTGCCAGTGAAGGAAATCGTTGGTTTGAAGGGACTAGTCACGCTATTTACCAAAATATCGACTATATCGACAGTGTCAATCCTGAGTATGTTTTGATTCTGTCTGGAGACCATATCTACAAAATGGACTATGATGATATGCTCCAGTCTCACAAGGATAATAATGCCAGTTTGACAGTAGCAGTTCTTGATGTTCCCCTGAAAGAAGCTAGCCGTTTTGGTATCATGAACACAGATGCTAACAATCGTATTGTTGAATTTGAAGAAAAACCAGCTCAACCTAAATCTACAAAAGCTTCTATGGGAATCTACATTTTTGATTGGCAACGCCTTCGTAATATGTTAGTCGCTGCTGAAAAGAGCAAGGTTGACATGTCAGACTTTGGTAAAAATGTCATTCCAAATTACCTTGAGTCAGGTGAAAGTGTCTATGCCTATGAATTTAAAGGTTACTGGAAAGATGTTGGTACCATTGAGTCACTTTGGGAAGCGAACATGGAGTACATTTCTCCAGAAAATGCCTTGGATAGTCGTAACCGTCAATGGAAGATTTACTCAAGAAACTTAATTTCACCACCAAACTTCCTTGGTGCAAATGCTGATGTGGAAGATTCTTTGGTTGTCGATGGCTGTTTTGTAGATGGAACTGTTAAACATTCTATCCTTTCAACAGGTGCGCAAGTTCGAGAAGGGGCAGAAGTTGTTGATTCAGTTATCATGAGTGGAGCCATTGTTGGTCAGGGAGCTAAAATCAAACGTGCCATTATTGGTGAAGGTGCAGTTATTTCTGACGGTGTCGAAATTGATGGAACAGAAGAAGTACAAGTTGTAGGATATAATGAAGTAGTGGGGGTAGCAACAGATGAAGATTGATAAATATTCTGCCATTTTAGGAAATACAGTTGGTTTTCACGATATGTCGACATTGACAGACCACCGTCCAGTAGCAAGTTTGCCATTTGGTGGGAAATATCGTTTGATCGACTTCCCGCTTTCTAGTCTTGCTAATGCAGGTGTTCGTAGCGTCTTTGGTATTTTCCAGCAGGATAATATCAGCTCAGTCTTTGACCATATTCGTTCAGGACGCGAGTGGGGCTTGTCCACTCTTCTCAGTCACTATTATCTAGGTATTTACAATACCCGTGTAGAAAGTAGCACAGTTGGAAAAGAATACTACCAACAGCTTCTTACTTATTTGAAACGTTCTGGCTCAAACCAAACGGTTGCCCTCAACTGTGATGTCTTGATTAACATTGATTTGAACCAAGTTTTCCACCTACATAGTACAACAAAAGGGCCTATCACTGTAGTTTATAAAAAACTAGCTAAGAAAGACATTTCAGAAGTAAACGCAATCTTGGAAGTGGATGAAACAGACCATGTTCGTTCTCATAAACTCTTTGATAGCGAGTTACCAGATCAAATCTATAACATGTCTACAGATATTTTTGTCGTTGATACACCTTGGTTGATTGAACGCTTAGAAGAAGAAGCTAAGAAAGAACATCCAGAGAAGTTACGCTATGTTTTACGGGATTTGGCTGCAAAAGAAGGGGCTTTTGCCTACGAGTACACAGGTTATTTAGCAAATATTCATTCTGTAGAGTCTTATTACAAAGCTAACAAAGATATGCTTGAATCACAAAAATTTTACTCTCTCTTCTCACCAAATCAAAAGATTTATACAAAGGTCAAAAACGAAGAGCCAACTTACTATGCCAATACATCTAAGGTAAGTACTTCTCAGTTTGCCTCTGGTAGTATTATTGAAGGTCAAGTGGCTAATTCTGTTTTATCACGTAATACTCATGTTCATAAGGATAGCCTGGTTAAAGATAGCCTGCTCTTCCCTCGTGTTGTTATTGGAGAAGGCGCTCAGGTCGAATATGCTATCTTGGACAAGGGTGTTGAAGTTGAGCCTGGTGTTGTGATTCGAGGAACTGCAGAACATCCAGTTGTCGTTAAGAAAGGTAGCAAAGTAACAGAGGATATTCATTCATGAAAATTTTATTTGTAGCAGCTGAGGGTGCACCCTTTTCAAAAACAGGTGGTTTGGGAGATGTCATTGGCGCTCTTCCCAAATCACTGGTAAAAGCTGGGCACGAAGTTGCAGTGATTTTACCCTACTATGACATGGTAGAGGCTAAATTTGGAAATCAGATTGAAGATGTGCTTCATTTTGAGGTGAGTGTTGGTTGGCGCAGACAGTACTGTGGGATTAAGAAAACCGTCTTAAACGGTGTAACCTTCTACTTTATTGACAGCCAATATTATTTCTTCCGTGGCCATGTTTACGGTGATTTTGACGATGGGGAACGCTTCGCTTTCTTCCAACTGGCTGCCATTGAGGCTATGGAAAGGATTGACTTCATTCCTGACCTTCTCCATGTTCATGACTACCATACAGCTATGATTCCTTTCTTGTTAAAGGAAAAATACCGTTGGATTCAAGCCTATCAAGGTATTAAAACTGTTTTAACCATTCATAATTTGGAATTCCAAGGACAATTTTCAGAAGGAATGTTATGGGATTTGTTTGGAGTTGGCTTTGAGCGTTATGCTGATGGTACCCTTCGCTGGAACAACTGTCTGAACTGGATGAAGGCAGGTATTCTCTATGCGGATCGTGTTTCAACGGTTTCACCTAGTTATGCTCATGAAATTATGACCAGTCAGTTTGGTTGTAACTTGGATCAGATTCTTCGAATGGAATCTGGCAAGGTATCTGGTATCGTGAATGGGATTGATGCTGACCTGTATAATCCTCAGACGGATGCTCTTTTAGATTATCATTTCAATCAGGAAGATTTGTCTGGGAAAGCCCAAAACAAGGCAAAATTACAAGAGAGAGTTGGCTTGCCAGTTAGAGCTGACGTTCCACTGGTGGGAATTGTTTCTCGTTTGACACGTCAAAAGGGTTTTGATGTGGTGGTGGAAAGTCTTCACCATATCTTGCAAAATGATGTTCAGATTGTTCTTTTGGGAACTGGAGATCCGGCCTTTGAAGGAGCTTTCTCATGGTTTGCTCAGATTTACCCAGACAAGCTATCAGCAAATATCACTTTTGATGTCAAACTTGCTCAAGAAATCTACGCTGCTTGTGACCTCTTCCTCATGCCAAGTCGTTTCGAACCGTGTGGCTTGTCTCAGATGATGGCTATGCGTTACGGAACCTTGCCATTGGTTCATGAAGTTGGTGGCTTGCGAGATACCGTTCGCGCTTTCAATCCAATCGAAGGAAGCGGTACTGGCTTTAGCTTTGACAATCTATCTCCTTACTGGTTAAATTGGACTTTCCAAACAGCTTTGGACTTGTATAGAAACCATCCTGATGTTTGGAGAAATCTACAAAAACAAGCTATGGAGTGTGATTTCTCATGGGATACAGCCTGCAGGTCATACCTTGACTTGTACCATAGTTTAGTTAATTAATAGATAAAATCGTATGATGACTTCATACGATTTTTAGGCTATTTAGAGAGGAGAACTGATGTCTCAAGTAAAAGGCTTGTGTGTGTTGGATGTGGATGGAACCTTAATCCTAGAAGAAGTGATTGATTTGTTGGGAAGAGAGGCAGGTTGTGAGGAGGAAATTGCGCAGCTTACAAGTCGGGCAATGCGAGGAGAGGTAGACTTTGAAAGCAGTTTACGAGACAGAGTTTCCTTGTTGGAAGGCCTTCCTATTTCGGTTTTTGAGAAAGTCTTCAACTCCATTCATCTCTCGCCAAATGCCCAAGAATTCATCTCAATTCTCCAAAAGAACGACATCCTAGTTGGTCTTGTGTCTGGTGGATTTACTCCAATAGTTGAGAGGCTTGCAAAATCCCTTGGTATTGCCTATTTATCTGCCAACCAACTTGAAGTTAAAGACGGTCATCTAACAGGAAAGTTAGTTGGACAAATTATTAATCCTGAAGTCAAAAAAGCAACTCTGGAACAATGGAGAGAGGAACTAAAACTTCCTAGAGAAAGAACGGTTGCAATCGGTGATGGTGCCAATGACTTATTAATGTTGAAATCAGCAGGACTAGGAATTGCTTTTTGTGCTAAAGAAGTGCTCAAAAAAGAAATACCGAATCATGTTGACAAGAGGGATTTTTTAGAAGTTCTTCCTTTGATTGACTGTTTAGAATGAGGGGAAAATATGAAGATTGTAATTGCACCAGATTCATTTAAGGAAAGTTTGAGCTCTGAAGAGGTGGCTGAAGCTATAAAAAGAGGTTTCCAACAATCGCTTGCAGATGTAGACTATCTCCTCTGCCCTGTTGGTGATGGTGGAGAAGGCACTGTAGATGCTATCCGACATTCTCTTGACCTAGAAGAAAAATGGATCCAAGTGACAGGACCTTTTGGCCCAAAAGAATCCATGCGCTATTTTAAAAAAGGGGAATTAGCCCTATTTGAAGTAGCTGACTTGGTCGGCCTTGGAAAAATTCCTCTGGAGAAACGAAATCCACTACAAATCCAAACTTGTGGTATTGGAGAGTTGATTAGCTATCTCATTGCTCAAGGGATTAAAGATATCTATATTGGCGTTGGTGGCACGGCCAGTAATGACGGAGGAATTGGGATCGCTGCGAGTTTAGGTTATCGATTTTATGATAGGGATGGAGATGAGTTGCCCGCTTGTGGTCAATCCTTACTAAACTTAGCTTCTGTCTCAACAGAAAATCGCTATGAAATTCCTGAAGATGTGCAAATTCGTATTTTAGCAGATGTCGTGAGTCCCTTATGTGGTTATCAAGGTGCGACCTACACTTTTGGCAAACAAAAAGGCCTAGATCCTGCTATGTTTCCAGTCCTAGATCAGGCAATTCAAGATTTTTATAAAAAAGTCTCCCCTGCAACATTGCAAATTAAAGGAGCAGGAGCTGGTGGAGGTCTTGCTGCTGGTTTGTGTGCCTTTGCTCAGGCAAATATCGTGTCTGGAATTGATACCTGCTTGAACTTAATCAACTTTGATAAGAAAGTTTCAGATGCTGACTTGGTTGTTGTAGGAGAAGGGAGGCTAGATCGTCAAAGCTTAGCAGGTAAAGCGCCTATTGGTGTAGCAAAAAGAACCCCTGTTGGAGTTCCTGTTATTGCTATTTGTGGTAGTCTTGCTGAAGATTTACCTCCCTTACCATTTGAAAATATCCAAGCTGCCTTTTCTATTTTGGAGAAAAGTGAACCTTTAGAAGATAGTTTGAAAAATGCCCGCCTCTATCTGGAGCGCACGGCAGCCAATATCGGGTACTTATTAACTATGCGCAAGATTTAGCCAAACCATTTTTTCCATAAGGATGTTTTGGATTGTTCTTCCTTTTTAACTTCCCAAAGTTTTGCAAAAGCAAGTCGAATGTTCTTTTCTTCTACTTGTACTGGTGCATTGCTATGGATAATCAGACCGAAGGGAGAAGTAGTATGCTCTTCAGATACTATGGTAGCTTGACTATCAGTTTCTTTAGCTTCTTTTAAGTAGAAAACTTGTTTGTCAAATTCGATAGTTGGTGAAATCTTCACAAATAGAGGCTCTGCTTTTTCCTGAAGGTTTTCTAAAATAGATAAAAAGCCTTTTTCTAACTGAGGGCTATTTGCTGTGTCAATATCTGCATATCCAAGAACTCTTTCCTCAAAAGTGCCAAGATAGCGTCTTTGCTCATCTGGATTTAATTTTGCTCCACCATGAGCTTTTTCAAGTAATTGTTTTGATAAATCTGTCATGAAAACAGTATATCATAAAAGTTAGAATAAAACAGACAAAAGAAAGCGATTACTTTATAAAGTTAAGGAAAATTTGCACAAAGATAACGTTTTTTCTTGAAAAAGGAGGTGTTTTAAGGTATTATAGAGGTGTAAAAAATTTAACTCATAAGGAGAGTAAAAAATGTCAATTATTACTGATGTTTACGCTCGCGAAGTCCTAGACTCACGCGGTAACCCAACACTTGAAGTAGAAGTTTACACTGAATCAGGTGCTTTCGGACGTGGTATGGTTCCATCAGGAGCTTCTACTGGTGAACACGAAGCAGTTGAACTTCGCGACGGTGACAAATCTCGTTACGGTGGTCTTGGTACACAAAAAGCTGTTGACAACGTAAACAACATCATTGCTGAAGCTATCATCGGCTACGATGTATGTGATCAACAAGCTATCGACCGTGCTATGATCGCACTTGACGGTACTCCTAACAAAGGTAAATTGGGTGCAAACGCAATCCTTGGTGTGTCTATCGCTGTAGCTCGTGCTGCTGCTGACTACCTTGAAATCCCACTTTACAGCTACCTTGGTGGATTCAACACTAAAGTTCTTCCAACTCCAATGATGAACATCATCAACGGTGGTTCTCACTCTGACGCTCCAATCGCTTTCCAAGAATTCATGATCGTACCTGCTGGTGCGCCATCATTCAAAGAAGCTCTTCGTTGGGGTGCTGAAATCTTCCATGCTCTTAAGAAAATCCTTAAATCTCGTGGTTTGGAAACAGCCGTAGGTGACGAAGGTGGATTCGCTCCTCGTTTCGAAGGAACTGAAGACGGAGTTGAAACTATCCTTGCTGCTATCGAAGCTGCTGGATATGTTCCTGGTAAAGACGTATTTATCGGATTTGACTGTGCTTCATCAGAATTCTACGATAAAGAACGTAAAGTTTACGACTACACTAAATTCGAAGGTGAAGGCGCTGCTGTACGTACTGCTGCAGAACAAATCGACTACCTTGAAGAATTGGTAAACAAATACCCAATCATCACTATCGAAGATGGTATGGATGAAAACGACTGGGACGGTTGGAAAGCTCTTACTGAACGTCTTGGTGGTAAAGTTCAATTGGTTGGTGACGACTTCTTCGTAACAAACACTTCTTACCTTGAAAAAGGTATTGCAGAAGGTGCTGCTAACTCAATCCTTATCAAAGTTAACCAAATCGGTACTCTTACTGAAACATTCGACGCTATCGAAATGGCGAAAGAAGCTGGTTACACTGCCGTTGTATCACACCGTTCAGGTGAAACTGAAGATTCAACAATCGCTGACATCGCAGTTGCAACTAACGCAGGACAAATCAAGACTGGTTCACTTTCACGTACAGACCGTATCGCTAAATACAACCAATTGCTTCGCATCGAAGACCAACTTGGTGAAGTAGCAGAATACCGTGGATTGAAATCATTCTACAACTTGAAAAAATAAAATAGTTCAGTGAACTATTTTATCCCGAACCTTGAAACTCAAAAGTTCGGTCGTTGATTTAACAACGTTTCTAGCCCCTCGGATTTTATCCGAAGGGCTATTTTTGTATTTAGGGGACAAAACTTTTTAAAAAATCTTTTTCATAACTTTATCCAGTACCTTGATTGCTTCATCTTTAATGTTCTTCGTGACGTGGGTGTAGATGGAAGTAGTGACTTCAGAGTCGGAATGACCAACCCTGTCCATGATTGTTTTTAAAGGAATTTTATTTTCTGATAAAATATTGGCCATCGCAGGCAGCATGCTTTTATAGGTGCTTAATTTGATTTATTTTTGTGGAATCCTCTTATTTTGAGATGAATACCAATTATAAGTGATTTGCATATCCAGGATATTACAAAGAAAGGCAAGCTAGTGGCCACATAAATTTTATTTCATATTCTTTAAAGCTATTTACTCTGTTAGCAATTGTATTTGATATGATCAAATAAGATTAATAGTTTATTGAATCCCTTTTTTATAAACTACATAATTTATTTTATGTAGTTTATAAACTATCCAGAGCATTCTTTTGTTCATCGTTGACGATATGGGTATAGAGGTCAGTGACTTGTGTGCTGGCATGTCCTAGCTGATGACTGACCAAAACTTGAGATTTAGTAGCATCATAGAGCCTAGTTGCTAGGGTATGTCGTAGTTTATGGGGTGTTACACGGACTTTGAAGTCCTCAGAGTATTTAGCAACCATTTTTTCAACGCTGGAAGCGTCAATACGATTGGGAACACCTCGATAGAGTGTCAAAAAGAGGGCTGTGTCTGTTTTTTCCGTCTTATAGCGTTGATTTCGAATGGCCAGATAATTCTCTAAATAAGGCTTAGCAAAGGCAGCAACATTGACCGAATCGCGTTTGCCACCTTTTCGAGTGACATCAATAACCATCATCTTGAGATTGAGATCTCTTAGATCCAGATTAACAGCTTCAGATAAACGGACACCAGATGCCAAGAGAAGGGCGATAATAGCCAAATCACGTTCCTTATTTTTATTGAACGATGATAGAGCACGATTTGAGAGCTGTTGTGGGTACTCTTGGTCAATATAAGTTAGAAAACCTTCTGTTTCATCACCTAGAAAGAGCTTTTGCTTGATGTTTTCAGCTCTAGCAGCAAGTGTTTCTTTCTTTTTCTTAGTTGAAACTTTCTTCATTACATTACGATAGAAATAAGGTTCGCCCTGGTCGTTTTCAACCTCCTCAGTCAGATACTTGTAAAGACTAGAAAGTGCTGACAAAGTCCGATTGATGGTTGTCTGAGAAACACCTTGTTTACTTGTATTGGCATTCAGCAAAGGACGTTCTCTAAGATAAAGGATAAAAGCCTCCATATCTTTCTTTGACATATTTTCCAAGACAGATAAAGGAATATCAGACATTTTATCAGAGTTTGAAATCCCAGACTCCAAAACCCAGCTGAAAAATCGATCGTATTCCTTAAGGTATTCGTACAGGGTTGTAAAACTATAGGGCACAGCCAGCTTAGATTGGTAGTATTCCAGAACATACCAGGGCATGATTTGTTTTAGTTTATCGATTCGTTCCAATAAAATCTCACGTTTCATGTATTTTCTCCATAAATAAGTCTACTAGTAGTATAGCATAGGCTTATATATTTTTCAAGAAAATTATAGTTTTTCGGAAAGATGTTATAGGAGTTTTTTAAAGTGATAAAAAGACTTAGACCTGCAAACAAAACAGATCTAAGTCTTTGGAGCTATTATTGTGAATCATTATCTAGTGCTTTTTCTAGCTTCCAAATACTAAACCAGAATGAAATAGTCAGCAGAATAAGGAAAATAAAAAAGAGATGATCAGTAACGAAACTTCTGTTCATTCTACATAATTGAAGAGCTATATAAGGAGCTATGAGATACAAAATACATTGTATAATTGCTATCGTTTTCTTTTTCATGATTCTTAATCTTACTGTAAAGATTTGATACAGTAAACTCCTTTCTAGCTTTATCATTTCTAACTTAATTGTAGTCTTATTTTTAAGAAAGTTCAATTATTTATATGTGAAATGTTTTTTTATCAGTAAAAAAGAGGGGAAGTCCCCCTCTCAAGATTTTATTTGACTGCTTCTTTCAAAGCGTCTACCTTGTCCAAACGTTCCCATGGAAGGTCAATATCTGTACGTCCCATGTGTCCATAAGCTGCTGTTTGACGGTAGATTGGACGCTTAAGATCCAGCATTTGGATAATTCCTGCAGGGCGAAGGTCAAAAATTTGACGAGCTGCTTTTTCAAGCTTACTTTCAGCTACTGTTCCTGTACCGAAGGTATCGATACGGACAGAAACAGGTTGGGCAACACCGATAGCGTAGGCCAATTGAACTTCTGCCTTTTTAGCAAGACCGGCTGCAACAATATTCTTTGCAATATAGCGAGCCGCATATGACGCAGAACGATCCACCTTAGTCGCATCTTTACCAGAGAAGGCACCGCCACCATGACGAGAGTAGCCACCATAGGTATCCACGATAATCTTACGACCAGTCAAACCTGAGTCTCCTTGAGGTCCACCGATTACAAAACGACCAGTCGGATTGATGAAGAATTTTGTTTGCTCATCTAAATAAGAAGTTGGAATAACTTCTTTGATGACCTTGTCAATCACATCTTTGTGGATTTGTTCATTAGTAGCTTCTGGGTCGTGCTGAGTTGAAATAACGACTGTGTCCACACGTACTGGACGGTCATTTTCATCGTACTCAACTGTAACTTGTGATTTTGCATCTGGACGGAGATAGCTAATTTCTCCAGACTTACGAAGTTCTGCCAGACGACGAACCAATTTATGACTGAGTGAAATTGGCAATGGCATGAGCTCTTCTGTTTCATCCACTGCAAATCCAAACATGAGCCCTTGGTCTCCAGCACCAATCAAGTCAAGCGGATCTTGGTCTGTATTCCCACGAACCTCCAAGGCTTCGTTAACACCTTGAGCAATGTCAGGAGATTGTTCCACCAAAGATGGATGTACTCCTACAGTCTCTGCAGAAAATCCATACTCGGTATTGGTATAGCCAATCTCTGCAATGGTATCACGAACCACACGGTTAATATCCACATAGGCATTTGTAGATATTTCACCAAAAACGTGGACAGATCCAGTATATACAGCTGTCTCAGCAGCAACGTGCGCCTCTGGATCCTTGGCTAAAATAGCATCCAAAATCGCATCTGAAATTTGGTCTGCAATCTTATCTGGATGCCCCTCAGATACAGATTCAGACGTGAATAATTTACGTTCTGACATAAAAATGTCCCCCCTTAAAAATAGTGTTATAGAGTTACAAAGTACTGATAGGTATTTTCATTTTCTAAGAGTTACGACGCGAAAGAAATAAAAACGATACTTTTTTATTTCTGAAGCTAGTAAGGCGCATAGGGTGACCGCCTTATAGCGACAATCGTAGAATGACGAGCGACTACTTTGGAGCCGTCATTCTTTGCGAGTTACAAAGTACTAGTAGGAAAACTCCTTAGTTCTGAATACCTACCATCTTATCGGGACTATATAACTTTACCATTATATCATTTTTTAACGCAATTTGCAGTCTATATACTCAATAAAAATCAAAGAATAGCTTTTTGATTGTAGATAAAACTGACTAAATTAGTAATATATACCTAATACAAGATGACGCTAACTTGTTTTGAAGAGTATTAATGTACTGTTTCAATTTCTACTAATCTATTTTCAATAGGTGTTTAACAACCTTAATATTATGCGTACTATTATTTTTAAACTATCGTGTCCTGAACAATGGTTTGAAAATGAAAAGGGACTTTATTCTTTTTGTAACCTTTCTGTAATAATTCTCTGCCGAAAAAATGATAAAATAGGTATGTACTGTTAAGGAGAGAATCATGCCCGTAAGAAAATTACAATCCTATGAGGTAGACTATCAAGAAGAATTAAACCAGCAACTTCCTCATTATCAAGCTTATACACCTGAAGCACAAGCTGATAGCAATCTCAAAGAAATTTTATTTTTTGTCAATATCGCTGTTTTTTGTGTCTGCATTGCCATCTTTAGTTTTATCTTTTTGTCATTAAAATTAACAACTGTGCTCGCCTTACCTGCAGCAATAGTATCCAGCTTACTTGTTTTAAAAATCCAACGCTCTATTATCAAACGAAAATTTAGAAAATAAATCATACCCCATGTCTAATCAAGTTGATTTGTAAAAAATTAAGGAAAACAGAGAATTTAAGATGAATAACACATTTTTCATCTTAAATCCTCTGTTTTTTTGACCAGCTTGCCAAATATAATTATTTACTTAATTGAATAACGTGTAACCTTTTCTAACAAATGTTCTCCAAACATCCTAAACTGTAAAATTAATTAGTCTCGTCCCTTTTACTATTTTATTTTCTAAAATATGCTATAATAATACCAAAAGATAAAGAAGGAAAATCTATGATTAAACTACTAGCCTTGGATATGGACGGAACCCTCCTCAATGAAGCCAAGGAAATCCCACAAGATCACATCACTGCCATTCACCAAGCCATTGAAAAAGGTGTCAAACTGGTTCTCTGTACGGGTCGCCCGCTTTTCGGTGTTCTCCCCTACTATCAAAAACTGGGGCTTGATCTCCAGAATGAGTATGTGATTGTTAACAACGGTTGTTCAACTCACCAGACAAGTGACTGGGGACTAGTTGACTGGCAAGAACTCAGTCCAGCTGACATCGAATACCTCTATGACCTAGCTGAAAAAAGCGATGTTCAGTTGACTCTTTTTGATGAGGAACATTATTTTGTTCTCGGTGGCAAGCCCAATCAAGTTATTGAAAATGATGCTAAACTAGTATTTTCAGACCTGACTGAAATTTCTCTTGAGGAAGCGACTAGTGGCAAGTTCCGGATGTTCCAAGGTATGTTTTTAGGAACAAAAGAACAAACAGACGATTTTGAGCAGCGTTTTGCTACAGAACTCTGCCAACGATTCAGCGGAGTGCGTTCGCAGCCTGTTATTTATGAAGCGATGCCACTTGGTACGACAAAGGCTACTGCTCTTTCTCGACTAGCAGATATTTTAGAGATTGATTCCTCAGAGATTATGGCCATGGGTGATGCTAATAACGATATCGAAATGCTCCAGTTTGCAGGGCTTGGGATTGCAATGGGAAATGCCAGCGATTATGTCAAATCTCTTGCGGATGCCGTTACAGCCAGCAACGAAGAAGATGGTGTTGCGCGTGCCATTGATAAATATATTTTATAATTAAGAAGCCCAGTTCATACCAACTGGGTTTTGATATTTAAAAATTCCTAAAACTTTAGAAACTCTTTAGAAATCCTTGAGCTTTCTTTGATTTCTATGCTTTATACTAAAATTAACAAAATAAATCAAAAGGAGAGAATCATGAAAACAGTACTCGACATTCATGGATTGTCCAAAAACTTTGACAAACAAGCTATCCTTCAGGATCTTCATTTAACGATAAGAGAGGGAGATATTTATGGACTTATCGGAAAGAACGGAGCTGGGAAAACCACCTTAATAAAAATTATTACGCAACTACTGTTTGCGGATAAAGGGACTGTTTCCCTCTTTTCTAGTCAATCAGAAAATGAGTGGACCAAGGCTCTATCTCGAGTAGGTTCTGTTATCGAATCACCTGTAGCTCATAATCATTTAACAGCCTACCAAAATCTGAAATATTACTGTATGATTCGTCATATTCCAAATGCTGATCAAGTCATTCGTGAAACCCTGGACTATGTAGGTTTGGCAGATACAGGTAAAAAAGTCTTTCGTGATTTCTCGCTAGGAATGAAACAAAGACTTGGTATCGCCATTGCCCTTCTATCCAAACCAGACTTCCTGATCTTAGATGAACCTATCAACGGTCTCGACCCAATCGGTATCAAAGAGTTTCGTCTGATGATTCAACGGCTCAATCAAGAAAAAGGGATCACCATTCTCATCTCTAGCCATATCTTGTCAGAACTCTATCTCCTAGCCAATCGTTTTGGTATTTTAGATCAAGGCAAGATTATTCGTGAAATCAGCAAAGCTGAATTTGAAACACTAAGTGAGGATTATATTGTTCTTAAGACAGCTGACCAAGAGAAAGCTTGTCAAGTATTGAAAGAACAAATCCAGCTCCAGTTCAAGGTTGTTAATCCAGAAAATGAAATCCATATCTTTGGTCAGGAACAAGATGTCAAACAGATTCTCAAGGAATTAACCTTGGCAGATGTTGCTATTGACGAGATTTACTATGCCCGTCAAAACCTAGAAGAATACTTCACTCAATTGGTCGAATAGGAGGAAAATCATGATACATACCATTCAAGCAGACTTTTACCGTCTTTTCCGTTCCAAAGGATTCTGGATTACAGAATTCATTCTCTTTGTCCTCTTGCTACTGGGTGCCACTATCGGGGCTACAGGCCATCTGATGGCAATCCAGACAGAAGAACCAGAAATTCCAACCCATGGTTGGGACGGTATTCAAGCTCTTATCAATGCGTCTAGCAATGATTCAAACCTTGTTTTTCTCTGCATTATTCTAACATGTTTAGTTCTTGGGGTCGATCTAATCGGCAAGCTTTATAAAAATAGTTTGACAGTTGGCGTTTCTCGTACAGAGTTTTTCTTCGCTAAATCCTTTGTTCTAGCAAGTATCGCTCTCTTACAACTCATAGCCAGCCTTGTGATTGCTTTTGTTCCTTCAACTCTACTAAACGGACTTGGTACGATACCTGATGGTTTTGTTACTAATCTCCTCTTAATGATTTTCCTTCAATTTCTCTGCCTTCTCGCTTGGCTTTCGATTATTTCCTTTATTCTCTACCTGACTCATTCTTATCTTGCCGTATTTATTGGTTATCTGATTAGCTCTATCATCCTTTCTATGCCAATGATCATTTTTCCAAATATCAAATTTTTACCATATTTGTCCTTGCATTTTTCCTATGCTATGACTGCTAATAGTGAATCCATTTTCTATACCCTTATAGTTACCTTAGCTGTTATTGTAATCTTTAATCTAAGTGGACTGGCAGTTTTCAAAAAGAAAAGCCTATAAAAAATGACCTCCTCTAGCCTACAGAGGAGGTTTCTTTTTGTTAAAAATAAATGAAAACCGACAACCATTTCCCATCTGTGCTTAGTTTCATCTCTGTACCGAGAAGATGACATAATTCCTCAGTGATATAAAGGCCTAAACCAGAGGATTCTTCCGTGTCTGATAGATTTTCAGAATAAAAACGATTACTGAGATTTTCTATTCTTTTGATGGGCTGTTTAACAAGGTTTGCAATCTCTAAGACAAGCTGTTCCTTTTCCTTTCTCAAAGATAGACGTGCTTCTTCCTTGCCATGTTTGAAGACATTCCCAAGCAAATTTTGTAAAATTCGATCCAGCAAGTCTTCATCAGTCCTCGTTGTTAAACCAGCTTCAACCTTAAAATCAAGCGTGATATTTGCCGCCTGAAAAACATCATAATAAGCTAGAGTCTTTTTGGTGATAAAAACTGAAAGATCCACTTCTTCCAGTTTCGGTTTGACAGCTCCTTCCATCAAACGACGATATTCTAGGAGAGCCTCCAAACGTTTGGAAACTAAATCAAGATGCTGGGCTATTTTTTGTAAGGTTTCTGCTTTGTCTTCAGGAGACTTTATCAATTGTTGAGTGTAGCCTGAAGCGATAGTCAGAGGTGTCCGAATATCATGGGCGATATTGCTGATGGCCATATCCAGAGTCTGCTTTTCCCTTTTCATCACCAACCGAGATTGTTCCACTTCCTGAAATAGATTCTCAATTTGCTGGTAGAGATGTAAAAAATGTTTGGAAAAAATGTTGACTCCGACTCTTTTCATACTACCCGTGAGAATCTTGTCTTCAATCTGTTGACTCAAGTTTTTAAGTGCTAGATGGTAGCGAATCAATGCAATCGATAAAATAATTAGGAGTACCAGTAGAACAAAAATTATCATGTAGGTCATTGCTTGTCTCCTTTTAATCTTACCCCAACGCCCCAGATGGTTTCAATATATTCTTGATTTGGGTCAAGCTGGTTTAATTTTTTACGAAGATTACTCAAATGCGTATTGAGAGTATTATCTCCAGGTAGGTAGCTATCCTCCCAGACCAATTCATAAAGTTCTTCCTTGGTAAAAATTTTCTTAGGATGTTTGAGGAGAGTTTGGATAATCAAGCATTCTTTCTTGGCAAGGCGAATCGTTTCCTGGCTATTTTTGATTTCAAAACTTTCTGCATCAAACTGGATATTTTTCAAGTTTTGTGGCAAATTTTCAGTTTTTCCTATTTCCATAGGCTGTTTTTCTGCACTTTGGCGTAATTGAACAGTAACTCTGGCAAAGACTTCGTCCAAATCAAAAGGTTTGACTATGTAATCATTGGCACCGTCTAAGAGGTATTGACTGATTAACTTCTTATCGCTCAAAGCCGTTAGCATAATGACTGGAATTTGACTTTATTCCCTGATAGCTTTTAAAACCTGATCTCCATTTTTCCCAGGAAGCATGATATCTAGCAAAACGAGTTCAATCCCACCTTGGTCAAAAAGCATGATTCCTTCAGTTCCTGAAAAGGCTTGAATCACCTCATGCTCCTCAGTAAGAAGTGTTCGCAAAATTTCTTGAATGTCACTATTGTCTTCAATAACCAATATCCTAGCCATAAATACCAACCTTTCTGCAACTATTATAGCATGTTTTATTGATAAATCTTAAACAGAAAAGCTTTTTCTCTTTTTCATTAAAATCGTGCAACTTTTTTCAGATACTTTTAAAAGATTGATTTCATTATCTGTTTCCTTTATACTGGATAACAAGGAGAATAGTATGTCAGAAACAAATCACGAAATCGATTCAAATTTTGCAGGTCGTTTAAATATCCTGCGTGCGGGTGTTCTTGGTGCCAATGATGGAATTATTTCCATTGCTGGTGTAGTTATTGGGGTTGCTAGTGCTACGAGCAATATCTGGATTATCTTTTTATCAGGATTTGCAGCTATCTTAGCTGGTGCCTTTTCAATGGCTGGTGGAGAATATGTATCCGTTTCAACTCAAAAAGATACTGAGGAAGCGGCCGTTGCGCGTGAGCAAGTCTTGCTAGATCAGGATATGGAACTAGCCAAAAATTCCCTCTATGCTGCCTATATTCAAAATGGTGAGTGTGAAACATCAGCCCAACTTCTCACCAACAAAGCCTTTTTAAATAATCCGCTCAAGGCTTTGGTAGAGGAAAAATACGGGATAGAGTATGAAGAATTTACCAATCCTTGGCACGCTGCTATCTCTAGCTTTATTTCTTTTTTCCTTGGTAGCTTACCACCAATGCTTTCAATTACCATTTTCCCAAGTGAATACCGCATCCCTGCTACTGTCCTAATTGTAGGATTTTCTCTCTTGATGACTGGATATACAAGTGCCAAACTTGGAAAGGCTCCAACCAAAACAGCTATGATTCGGAACCTTGCTATTGGTCTCTTGACTATGGGAGTTACCTTTCTGCTAGGACAACTTTTCAGCATTTAATACTCTTCGAAAATCTCTTCAAACCACGTCAGCTTCGCCTTGCCGTATGTATGTTACTAACTTCGTCAGTTCTATCTGCAACCTCAAAACGGTGTTTTGAGCTGACTTCGTCAGTTTTATCTACAACCTCAAAACAGTGTTTT
>NZ_JVLI01000035.1:0-210 GCF_001072315.1 Streptococcus pseudopneumoniae
GGTCAGCCAGTTCAAAGTCATACCGATAATCCGAAACCAAGCAGTACAGATAAACCAAGTTCACCGATTAAACCAAACTTTAATCTCAATACGCCAGCACCGAATCGAGGAACTGGAGGCGCTTATACAACGGATGATGGCTATGTATTTAGTCCGACAGATGTGATTGAAGATACAGGAGATGCTTTTGTTGTACCGCACGGCAATCAT
>NZ_JVLI01000036.1:0-209 GCF_001072315.1 Streptococcus pseudopneumoniae
TATACTTAGGGGTGAACACAATGTGATAGAACAGTGCTACTTTGTGTGAGATAAACTATGAGTCTTTTGTGCCATATTTTTTTCCTTTCGCTTTACAATTGGCTTGAACACCTTTATTGTATCGCGTTTGGAGTTTTTCTTGGTATAACCTTCGACGCGCACCCGGCATAGCGGGTGGTTTTTTTGTCTCGCACCTAACGGAGCGAGAC
>NZ_JVLI01000037.1:0-450 GCF_001072315.1 Streptococcus pseudopneumoniae
TGGATAATTTCTTTAATCTTGAATATCTTTCTTAATTGTGGCTTTATTAAGCCCTACTGTACTCACATAATAACCTTCTGCCCAGAAATGCCGATTCCCAAACTTATACTTGAGATTGGCGTGTTTATCAAACATCATGAGTGCACTTTTCCTTTTAAATAACCCATGAAACTCGAGACACTTATCCTTGGTGGAATACTCACCAACATATGTACATGGTCTGGCATTAAGTGACCCTTGATAATTTCAACTCCTTTATAACTATATAATCGGTGAAATATTTCTCCCAAACTGCTTCGATATTGATTATAAATGACTTTTCGTCTATACTTAGAGGTAAACACAATGTGATAGAACACATCCACTTTGTGTGTGATAAACTATGTACCTTTTGTGCCATATTTTTCTCCTTTCGCTTTACAATTGGCTTGAACACCTTTATTGTATCGC
>NZ_JVLI01000038.1:0-389 GCF_001072315.1 Streptococcus pseudopneumoniae
CATATTCTTTTACACTTAATTTATCTAGTGCTATATCATGCTTTACTCGTTCTCAAATTTTTAGACTCGTAAAGAAATCATCCACTGGATAATTTCTTTAATCTTGAATATATTTCTTAATTGTGGCTTCATTGAGTCCCACCGTACTTACATAATAACCTTCCGCCCAGAAATGCCGATTCCCAAACTTGTACTTGAGATTGGTGTGTTTGTCAAACATCACGAGTGCACTTTTCCCTTTTAAATAACCCATGAAACTCGAAACACTTATCCTTGGTGGAATACTTACTAACATGTGTACATGGTCTGGCATTAAGTGACCCTCAATAATTTCAACTCCTTTATAACTACACAAGCGATGAAATATTTCGCCTAAACTACTTCGATAT
>NZ_JVLI01000039.1:0-631 GCF_001072315.1 Streptococcus pseudopneumoniae
TTTCATCAATCGCCTGTGGGCTTACTTGTGCAGTCAGGTCAATCAAAACCTAGAAAAAATTCGTCAACGTGAAAGAGATACTCACCAAAGCTACAAACACATCGCACCAGTATACGCTATCGCTATTGTAGATAGCAATTACTTCTCAGATGATTTGGCTTTTCATAGCTTTAGTATGCGAGAGGACACGACAGGTGAGGTCTTAACCATCGCAACTAATGGACAAGAAAACCATTTGGTCAAGATGGCATTCTTGGAACTAAAAAAATATAGAGAAACCAGCAAAGATGAGGTTCGCAAGCCGTGGTTAGAGTTTTTTGGTAATAAGCCCTTTACCCAAGAACCCGAGCGAGCCATCAGCCAAGCAGACCAACTGCTGGACTATAAGAGCTGGTCCGAGGAGGACAGGAAAATGTTTAGTCAACTACGTATGCGCGAAGAACAAGCCTTGTTAGCACAGGACTATGCCTTGGAACAAGCGGAGGAAAAGGGCTTAGAACGTGGTCGTGCAGAAGGTATTGAACAGGGACTTGAACGAGGACGATCTGAGGGTCTTGAACAGGGACTGGAGCGTGGGAAAGTTGAAGGAAGGGAAGAAGGGAAACTTTTTGCCTTCTTAGACATGGTTCGC
>NZ_JVLI01000040.1:0-3339 GCF_001072315.1 Streptococcus pseudopneumoniae
CAAAGCACAGCTTTGAGGTTGCAGATAAAGCTGACGTGGTTTGAAGAGATTTTCGAAGAGTATAAAAAGCGAGCAAGCCCGCTTTTAGTCTATTTTACTAAAGTTTAGTAAGAGTGAACTAGTCAGAACGGATACAGAACTAAAGGCCATAGCTAGACCTGCCAGTTCTGGGTTGAGAGCCAGTCCAACACCTGAAAAGACTCCTGCTGCAATCGGAATTCCGGCGACATTGTAGATAAAGGCCCAGAAAAGATTGAGCAGAATTCGATGAAAGGTTTTCTTACTCATGTCAAAGGCACGAACCACTCCTAGGAGGTTATTAGTTGTCAACACCAAATCTGCTGACTCGATGGCAATATCTGTTCCAGCTCCCATAGCAATCCCCACATCTGCTACACTGAGGGCAGGAGCGTCATTGATACCGTCACCAACAAAGGCTACTTTTCCAGCCGCTTGTAGTTTATGGATTTCATGGGCTTTTTCTTCTGGCAAGACACCTGCAATGACCTCTTCGATTCCGATCTGATCCGCAATAGCACGCGCCACACCTGCATTATCTCCTGTCAGCATGACTGTTTTAAGACCACGCTTTTTCAACTGACTGATGGCAAGCTTAGCATTTTCCTTTGGAATATCTTGCAGAGCAAGCAAGCCTTTGATTTCATTGTCCACAGCCAAGAAAACAACTGTCTTAGCTTCTTTTTCCAGTTCTTCTAGTTTTTCTTGATAAGTGCTAGAAATGTTCATGCCATCCAGTATTTTAGCATTTCCAAGCAGAACTTGTTTTCCATTGATTTGCCCTGAGACACCTTTTCCGTGCAAGGCTTGGAAATTTTCAACAGTTTGAAGCTCAAGTCCAGCTTCACTCGCTCGTTTCACAACGGCCTCAGCCAGTGGGTGTTGAGAAGCTTCTTCCAAGGAAGCTGCCAATCCAAGCACTTCTACTTCGTCGCCGATGATATCTGTGACCACAGGTTTCCCTTCAGTCAAAGTCCCGGTCTTATCAAAGACAATGGTTTGGACTTTCTGGATTTCCTGTAGAACCGTTCCATTTTTGAGGAGAACTCCCATCTTGGCACTGCGACCTGTCCCCACCATAAGGGCTGTCGGTGTTGCAAGTCCCAATGCACAAGGGCAGGCAATAATCAGAACTGCTACTCCATAGAGAAGCGAAGACACAAAGCTCGCTCCAAGCACAACTACACTATCCCTGAGCAAGACGAACCAAACCCAAAAGGTCACAATCCCTAAAATGACAACTGCTGGGACAAAAATCCCTGAAATTTTATCCGTCAAGTCCTGAATCGGCGCACGACTTGTCTGAGCTTTCTTCACAAAATCCACAATCTGAGCCAAAACAGTCTCTGAACCAACTTTTTCTGCTCTAAAAACAAGTGTTCCACTATTATTGATTGTTGAACCAATCACAGTATCTCCAACTGTCTTGTCCACAGGCAGACTCTCACCTGTCACCATAGACTCATCAATACTAGAGACACCTTCTACTACGACACCATCAACAGCAATCTTCTCACCAGGTCGCACTCGAATCAGGTCACCTACCTTGACTTGCTCCAAAGGGACTTGAACATAGTTATCCTCACGCAAGACTTCTGCAGTTTTAGCCTGCAAGTCAAGTAATTTCTCCACAGCTTGGGAAGTATTTTTCCGCATTTTCTCCTCAAAAACGGCTCCCATAAGAACGAAGAAGAAGATAAATGCAGCACTTTCAAAGTAAACGGGGAGGCCAGCGAAGAGGGCAACTAAGCTATAGAAATAGGCCACTAGGGTTCCCAGAGCAACCAAGGTATCCATGTTGGCATTGTGCTTTTTAAAGCTGGCCCAAGCACTTTGGATATAAGGACCACCTGCTACTAGCATAATCGGTGTTGTGGCTAAAAAGGTGCCCCAACGCATGACTTGGTGACTAATTCCTCCTGTCGACATCCCAATCATGAGGATCACAAGAGGCACAGTAAAGATACTAGTAATCCAAAAACGCTGTAAAAGTGATAGAGATTTTCGAGTCTTCTCAACGACTGTATAACTTCCCTTTTGCATCTTCATGCCACAAGAAAATTCATGTTGGCCTAATTCTTGAGGGGTAAAACGAATGACTTTCTCTTCGTCTACGCCGATTGGTTCCAAGATGCCTTCTTCTTCAAACAGAATTTCCTTATAACAGTTTGAAGGAGTAGTACGATGAAAGGTGATCTCAGCTGGAATCCCTTTTTGAAGCTGGATATGGGCTGGATGGTAGCCTTTGTCTGCCGTGATACGGATTTTTTGAACACCATTTTCAAGATTTGCTTTTACAATTTCAGTCATATCATTCTCCTATTCTACAATCATCTTGCCGTGCATCATATTCATGCCACAAGAGAAACCATACTCTCCAGCCTGCTCAGGCGTGATTTCCACTACATACTCTTCGCCCATAGGCAGGTCCGCATGTACACCAAAATCTGGAAAAACAATTTGGTCCAGACAGGGTGAAGGGTCCTTACGGTCAAAGACAATGCGGGCTGGCACTGATTTCTTGAGGATAATCAACTCAGGCGTATAGCCTCCCATGACCTCCACTCGAATCTCTTGGTAGCCGTTTTTTTGCTGGGCCTTTTGTCCAGATTTTTCAGGCTTTTTGAAAAACCAAAACAAGATAAACACGATAAGGGCAATACAAACAATGGTTACAATACTATTTAACATGACGTCTCCTTTACATACAATTACATTTTACTTCTGTTACAGCGCTTGATTTCTTCTCAGAAATCACAGCTTCCAAGTCTTCCAAGTCAGTCTGAGTAAAATCACATTCAGCAATCAAATCAGCCAACAAGTTCTTAATCCTACGGGAACAAACCTTGTCCTTAATATCTTGGACAAGTAAATCCCTACTTTGGTCCAAAGTTAAAAGGGCTGAATAGACAAAGGACTTGCCTTCTTTTTTCCGAGTCAAACACTCTTTCTCAACCAAACGAGCCAAAAGAGTTTGAATGGTCGACTTGGACCAATCGAACCGCTCCGCCAGAACCCTGATCAAATCCGTACTGGTCTGTTCGCCCTGCATCCAAATAATCTTCATGACCTGCCATTCTGCATCTGAAATCTGCATCATCACACCTCCAAAATCTACATTTGTCAATTATATTAAATAGTATACTCTTAAAATCTACATTTGTCAATCATAAAAATCGAATCTTTTTCTTTTTTTTATCTTCATTACAAAATTGATTAATACTCAATAAAAATCAAAGAGCAAACTAGAAAGCTAGGCGCAAGCTGTACTTGAGTACGGTAAGGCGACGCTGACGTGGTTTGAAGAGATTTTCGAAGAGT
>NZ_JVLI01000041.1:0-14163 GCF_001072315.1 Streptococcus pseudopneumoniae
GGTAATTGTTCAATAAAGGTAAATATAAATACGCTTTTCGTAAATAAGGTAAATCGCATGCTATACTGTAACCGTAAACAATAAAAATTTAAAGGAGATTTTTGATGATGAAGTCAAAAACAGTTTTAGTAACAAGCCTAGCGGCTGCAACATTTGGTCTTGTCTCTCTTGTAGACACAGCAGGAGTTCTACCTTTTTCAGCACAAACGGTGCAGGCTGACACAACTCAGGCTTCTCTTGATGTAAAAGCAGAGGTGCTTGGGGATAAGCATCTTGTCTTAAAAATTAAGGCGACTCCTTTTTTGGAAGAGCCTGAAGATATCGTTCCCACGTTATTTAGTGCCGATACACATGAACAAGTTTGGGGCTATAGAGGTCCAGAATTTGGTGAAGTGAGCAAAGAGAAAGGGCTTGAGAAAGATTTTTATTATGTACCTTCTAAGCATGTAAGTGTTAATAAGTTTGAAAAGTTACCAGATGGGAAGTATTACTTTGAATTTCGCCATCAGTATCTAAGGGGTCAAAAGTTTTTAGGAAGGTCAAATCTTATTACTGTTAAAGATGGAAAATATGTAAAAGATGAAGCAAGTTTAACTACACAGCCAGCAGAGAGTTCTAAGGTAGCAGAGGGTTCTAAGCCAGTAGAGAATTCTAAACTGGTTGATAATGTACAAGCTGTAGAAAGTACAAAATCAGTTGGAAATTCTAAAACTAATCAAAGTCCAAAATCAACTTCTAATAGGGTTCAATCTGGTTGGTCAGGTTCATCCTACTACCAGAATGGCACTAAAGTCACTAGTAAGTGGATTTTCGATAAAAACTATAATTCCTACTTCTACCTAGATGCTTCAGGTAACTTTGTCCAAAATTCTTGGGTAGGAAACTATTACCTTAAATCAGGTGGTTACATGGCTAAGAGTGAGTGGATTTTTGATAAGAACTATGGTGCCTACTATTATCTAACGTCTGAGGGAAGCTATTCTTACAGTACTTGGGTTGATAGTTATTATGTTAAATCAAATGGTAAGATGGCTACAAAAGAGTGGATTTTTGATAAGAACTATGATTCATACTACTACTTAACATCAGAAGGAAGCTATGCTCGTAACACATGGGTAGGTGACTACTATCTCAAATCAAATGGTAAGATGGCAGTTAACGAACGTACCCCAGATGGTTATCAAGTGGATGAATCAGGTAAGTGGGTTAAATAAAAAACTATAACATGGAGGAAAATAACATGAACAAAAAGAAATTATTAGTATGTGCTTTGGCACTTTCAACAGTCGGAGTATTGTCAACTATTGACACAGCAGGAGTTCTCCCTTTTTCAGCGCAGACAGTGCAGGCTGAAACTACCAAAATTGAAAATCATAAGGTGGACAATAAGGTTATACCAGGAGAGGGAACAATTATACATGTTGATATGACTGTTGAGAAGGTACCTGTAAATACTTATGTAGATATATATGCAGACCTTGTAAATGCAAAGACAGGACAAATTACTAAAAAAAATCATATCAGTTCAATGTTTTATAAATCGTCTGTTCCAATCACTCAACAAAGTTGGAATAATCTTTATAATGTTCCAGACGGTGAATATTACTTACAATTTCATGGGGAGAAAGGAGTAGATACTATCTTGCATAAGTATAGCGGTAGATCAGCAACATTCACTGTTAAGGATGAAAAATATGTCAATCCTCTAGACTCTTCAACTCCTAAAGAAACAGAAAAACCAAAAGCATCTGAAACTCAAAAACCAGCTACTAACTCTAACTCAGGTCAGACTGGTTGGTCAGGTTCATCTTACTACAAAGCTGGTGTGAAAGTAGTGAATCAATGGATTTTTGATGTTCAGTACAATTCTTACTTCTACTTGAATGCTTCAGGTAACTTTGTTCAAAATGCTTGGTCAGGCAACTACTACCTCAAGTCAGGTGGCTACATGGCTAAGAGCGAGTGGATTTATGACAATAACTATCAATCATACTATTACTTGACAGCAGAGGGTAGCTATGCGCGTAATGCTTGGGCTGGAAGCTACTACCTCAAATCAGATGGTAAAATGGCTAAGAGTGAGTGGATCTATGATAGTAGCTACAGTTCTTACTATTACCTAACATCAGAAGGAAGCTATGCTCGTAATACATGGGTAGGTGACTACTACCTCAAATCAGATGGTAAGATGGCGGTTAACGAACGTACCCCAGATGGCTACCAAGTAGATGGCTCAGGTAAGTGGGTTCGCTAGAATGATAGCTTGTGAGAAATGGCTTATAACAAATAAATAGAAATAGAAAACAATTTGCGAATAGGTAACATTTTGATACACTAAAAATAGCGAAAGGAATTGGCATAGGCTGGTTCCTTTCTCTTAGATAAGGGAGTAATATGGAAAAGTTTTTATTAGCCACAACGCTTTTACTGACACTAGTTTTGGGAGGATGTCAGTATCTACCTTGGAACAAAACTATTGAACCAGTATCCGAGGAAGTAGCAAGTCCAGAGATAGATTACAGTTACTATAATAAAGTTTTGGATGACTATGAAAAAGTAGCTAAAGGTACTTTATTGACAGGTATGGATGTCAATCCCCTAGCTGGTCAAGTAAAGTCTTCTCAAGGTTTTTACACAGATGTAGTTTACCACAAGACAGATTTGAATAACGACGGAGTAGATGAACTCTTGCTTGCTCTTGAAATGAAGAGTGGCGAAAAGAGTTTGCTTGATATCCGTACGCTGAAAGACGAAAAGGTGATTCGTTTGACCAATCAAGAAAATCGTTTAGACCAGATTGGTGAGAGAATGACGGTCGGTATCTTGCCAGATAATTCTCTGCTCTATCGTGGGGCTGGTACAGCAACGAGTCACATCTATGCTCACTACCAATTTAGTGAAGATGGGCAGTCTTTGGTAAAGGCTAAGGAAGCTCAAGAACTAGCGGATCTTGGGGTCGGTTCGCCCATTTCTCTAGAGACTCTGAGTTGGAAGTCAGTTTCTGATAAACTTCCAGGAGGAAGCAGTGCAGATAAGGGGAAACCAAGTGTAGATTACAGTCCTTATAATAGCATTTTGAAGGATTATGAATTTCTTCTAGACCATAAATCAGAGGTTAAGGACACCATCAATCTTACTGCTAATATCTATGCAGGGATGGCAGAACGAAGTCAAGCCTTTACCTATGCAATGGTTGATATGGACAAAAATAGCATTGATGAATTGATTGTCTCTTCGAAAAATGGTAGTGAGATTTTAGATATTTTTACACTCAAAGATCAGAAAGTCATTCGCCTCACCAATGCTGAAAATAAAATGCAGATGCTTGGAATTCGTTTCAAGGCCTATCTATTAGAAAATGGTAATCTCTATACCCAGTGGAATCCGTTCGCAGGAGATCCACAAACCATTCATACCATTTGGAAGTTGAATAGTAGTGGGGACAAGCTAGAGAAGGTTAAAGAAGCTAAGACAGAGGATGAAGTCAGTCCAGGTGCTCGAATGAATCTATCTAGTCTGACTTGGAAATCTGTAACAGAAAAATTTGCTGCAACAGTCTCTTCATCAAATCAAAATACTTCTGGGAAAATGGATATAAACGCCATAAAAAATGGGGATTTCTCTAGTATTGAAGGAAGATGGAGTAATGGTCACGGAGGAGAAGACTTAGTCTTTAGTAAAGATGGCTTGATAGCGCCAGAAAAATTTAAAGTTGACCTTGCAGAATCAGAAATAGTAAATGAGTTTCTACGAGCTCGCTATTCAGGTCCATCTTTTGGAGTCTTTATTCAATTCATACCAGCAGGTGTTAGAATACCTGATGAGACATCAATGGATGGATTAATATCAGACGCTTCGGATATTAGTAAAGATAGAATTCTCTATCGTGCTTCATTTCCAGTACATAATAAACCAGAACAATTCTTATATCGTGTAGACTAGGAGTGAAATATATTCATTTAATTAACAGCACCTCACGCACATGGGAATGCTCAATCTTTTTCTACATAGTCAAATAAGATTTTCCCAAAATCCATTGACAAAAGCCAACATTTTTTGTAAAATAAGAATCAATTAAATACCAACACCGAATGAAGTTTAATAGAAGTGGGGAATCGTTTGATTTTTCATGACTGTAAATGGACGGAACTCTGGAGAGACCGTAAAGGCACCGAAGGGGCAAGGCAGGCAACTGCTCAAACTCTCAGGTAAAAGGACAGAGCTAGGATAGACCGCTTTTTAGCATTTATCTAAGCATTCCAGAGTACATGTATCTTGCATGTGCTCTTTCTTTTGGGGTTGAAAAGATAGGAGAAGGAAATGTTAGAATTGCTTAAATCAATCGATGCTTTTGCTTGGGGCCCACCCCTCTTGATTCTCTTGGTCGGGACAGGGATTTACCTAACTGCTCGTCTAGGACTCTTGCAGGTTTTGCGTCTGCCCAAGGCCTTCCAGCTTATTTTTACTAAGGACAAGGGGCATGGTGATGTATCCAGTTTTGCGGCCTTGTGTACAGCACTAGCAGCGACAGTTGGTACGGGAAATATTATCGGAGTCGCGACGGCTATCAAGGTCGGTGGCCCAGGAGCCCTCTTTTGGATGTGGATGGCAGCTTTCTTTGGGATGGCTACCAAGTATGCAGAAGGACTACTAGCTATCAAATACCGCACCAAGGACGACCATGGTGCAGTAGCGGGAGGTCCAATGCACTATATCCTTCTGGGTATGGGAGAAAAGTGGCGTCCACTTGCTATCTTCTTTGCCCTGGCAGGTGTCTTAGTGGCTTTGTTGGGGATCGGGACCTTTACCCAAGTCAACTCGATTACAGAATCTATCCAAAATACGACGACTATTTCGCCAGCTATCACGGCTCTTGTTTTGTCTGTATTTGTAGCGATTGCAGTCTTTGGTGGACTCAAGTCCATTTCTAAGGTTTCAACTACTGTTGTTCCTTTTATGGCTATTATTTATATTTTGGGAACTCTTACAGTTATTTTCTTTAATATCGGGAAAATCCCTGCTACAATCGCTTTAATCTTGACATCCGCTTTTAGTCCAGTTGCTGCGGTGGGTGGATTTGCCGGCGCTAGCATTCGGATGGCTATTCAAAATGGTGTGGCGCGTGGTGTGTTCTCAAACGAATCTGGTCTGGGTTCTGCTCCCATTGCAGCAGCTGCAGCTAAGACAAACGAACCAGTAGAGCAAGGTTTGATTTCTATGACAGGAACCTTTATTGACACCCTCATTATCTGTACTCTGACTGGTTTGACCATCTTGGTGACTGGTGTTTGGAGTGGTGACTTAAATGGGGTTGCCTTGACTCAGTCAGCCTTCTCAACAGTCTTTTCACATTTTGGGCCTGCCCTCTTGACCATCTTCCTTGTGCTCTTTGCCTTTACAACGATTCTAGGTTGGAACTATTACGGAGAACGTTGTTTTGAGTTTCTCTTTGGTGTTCGCTTTATCTGGCTCTACCGTGTGGTCTTTGTGCTCATGGTCTTGTTGGGAGGATTTATCGAGTTGGATATGGTTTGGATTATCGCAGATATTGTCAACGCCTTGATGGCTCTGCCAAACTTGATTGCCCTCTTAGTTTTATCACCAGTTGTTATTGCTGAAACTAAAAAGTATTTTGACAAATAATGAAATCACACAGCTCGTGTGATTTTTTTGCTTTCATAAAAAATTTCTATCAGTGTAATTTAAAATATATATTATACACGGTATAGAATCTGTGATAGACTAGGTTTCAACAACATGAAAAGAGGTTTTATAATGACAACATTTACCATCCATACAGTCGAATCAGCACCAGCAGAAGTGAAAGAAGTTCTTGAAACAGTAGAAAAAGATAACAATGGCTATATTCCCAACCTAATCGGTCTCTTGGCTAATGCACCAACTGCTTTAGAAGCCTACAGAACTGTCGGAGCCATCAATCGTCGCAACAGCCTGACACCCGTTGAGCGTGAAGTGGTGCAGATCACGGCAGCCGTGACCAATGGTTGTGCCTTCTGCGTCGCAGGTCACACAGCCTTTTCCATCAAACAAATCCAGATGAATGATGATCTTCTGCAAGCCCTCCGCAATCGTACTCCAATTGAAACAGATCCTAAATTGGACACCCTAGCTAAGTTTACCTTGGCGGTTATCAATACCAAGGGTCGTGTAGGAGATGAAGCCTTAGCTGAGTTTTTAGAAGCTGGTTATAGCCAACAAAATGCCTTGGATGTGGTTCTTGGTGTCAGTCTAGCAAGCCTCTGTAACTATGCCAACAATCTAGCTAATACCCCAATTAACCCAGAATTGCAACCTTATGCTTAATTCATATCTGAGTAAAATGAAGTCTGAAATAATCGGACTTCGTTTTTTATCCCCTCATTTAAGCGCTTTTATGCTATACTGAAACTAACATGATTATTGGAGGTTAGGATGAAAAAACTCCCTTTGGTATTTTCTGGTTGTTTGCTAGGTTTGGCAGGAGCTGGAAATCTTATTTTAGATACGTTGCCGGTTCTGTCACATCTTTTTAGTCTGACTGGTTTGGTTTTATGGATTTACTTTCTGATTTTGCATCTCTTTAATTGGAAGGAAACCAAGCAAGAATTGACCAAGCCTCCTCTTTTGTCAGGAATGGCCACCTTTCCCATGGCTGGGATGATTTTATCTACCTATGTTTTTCGCGTCTTCCCTCATCTTCCTTTGGTTGCGCAAGGGCTCTGGTGGTTTTCATTTCTCTTGGATTTGGCCTTGATTGCTGGTTTCACCATCAAGTTTGCTTGTCCAGGTCAGAGAGTCAATGCTACTCCAAGCTGGACGGTACTTTATGTGGGAATAGCAGTGGCTGCCTTAACCTATCCTCTGGTAGGCATCATCGAAATTGCCTATGCGACCTTGAGTTTTGGTTTTCTCTTGACCTTCTATCTCTATCCCCTTATTTATAGCGATTTAAAGAAAACTCCACTCCCACTAGCCTTGCTTGGCCAAGAAGGAATCTACTGTGCTCCTTTTTCTCTACTCTTGGCTTCCCTAGTTCGAGTTGGAGGAGCCAGTCTATCGACTTGGGTCTTGATTGTCATGATCTTGGCTTCTCAATCCTTCTTTTTCTTTGTTTTGACTCGCCTGCCCAATATTTTAAAACAAGGCTTTCAACCAGCCTTCTCAGCCCTCACCTTCCCGACCATTATCACAGCTACTTCGCTTAAGATGGCTCAGGGAATCTTGAAACTTCCATTTTTGGATTATTTGGTACTGGCTGAAACTGTTATTTGCCTAATCATTTTGCTCTTTGTATTAGGCGCTTATCTGAATTGGTTACGAAAAAAGGTCTAGCTAGAAATAGCTAAACCTTATTTTTTATGGTTTGATAACTTCAGCTCCACCCATGTATGGACGAAGTGCTTCTGGGATGGTCACAGAACCATCTGCATTTTGGTAGTTTTCAAGAATAGCAGCCACTGTACGTCCAACTGCAAGTCCAGAACCGTTCAAGGTATGGAGCAATTTCACCTTGCCATCTGCTTCATCACGGTAACGGATTTGGGCACGACGGGCTTGGAAATCTTCTGTGTTTGAACAGCTTGAGATTTCACGGTAGGTATTTTGTGCTGGAATCCAAACTTCCAAGTCGTAAGTTTTAGCAGCTGAGAAGCACATATCTCCAGTAGAGAGAGCAACGACACGGTATGGAAGGTTGAGTTTTTGAAGAATGTTTTCAGCGTTGGCTGTCATTTTTTCCAATTCTTCGTAAGATTCTTCTGGTTTGGCAAATTTAACCATTTCAACCTTGTGGAATTGGTGCAAACGAATCAAGCCACGAGTATCTCGACCAGCAGAACCAGCCTCAGAACGGAATGATGGACTCATAGCAGTGAAGTAGATTGGCAGATCTTTACCGTCAAGGATTTCATCACGGTAGTAGTTTGTCAGAGGAACTTCAGCTGTAGGAATAAGGACGTAATTGCTATCGCTGAGTTCAAAAGTATCTTCCTTGAATTTTGGATATTGACCAGTACCAAACATAGAATCATGGTTAACCATGTATGGTGTGATGACTTCAGTATAACCTTCTTTGCCATGTTCATCCAACATAAAGTTGTAGATGGCACGTTCCAAACGAGCGCCGAGACCTTTATAGAAGAGGAAACGAGCTCCTGTTACCTTACCACCACGTTCCCAGTCAAGGATACCAAGATCTTCACCAAGATCCCAGTGGGCTTTTGGTTCGAAGTCAAATTCGCGCGGAGTGCCCCAACGGCGAACTTCCACATTGTCGTCTTCGTCAGCCCCAACAGGAACGCTATCAGCTGGAATATTTGGAAGAGTAGTGGTAAATTCTGTCAATTTAGCATCGATTTCTGCCAATTCAGCATCCAAGGCTTTGACCTCAGCAGATAGAGTTTGCATGGCAGCAATCTTGTCATCTGCATTTTCCTTGTTGCGCTTAGCTTGGGCAATCTCAGCAGAAACTGTGTTACGTTCTGCCTTGAGAGTTTCAACCTTGACCAAGATGTCACGACGTTTAGCATCGATTTCTTTCATCTCATTCAAGACAGCAGCATCTACACCACGTGTAGCCAATTTTTCTGCGACAGCATCAAAGTCTGTACGAATACGTTTGATATCTAACATAAGAACTCCTTTATGAAAAAAGCACACCTGACAAAGCGTTGGAGTGGCAGGGCCACGGTTCCATCCAACTTCACAGGTGTGCACTTGATTGTGTATGTAATTGTTACTAACGGTAGAATTTCACCTATCCCTCCTATCTGCTCGCAGCACCCGCAGACTTTCTGAAAGAAGAAGATAACCTACTTATCCGTTGCTATGATTATACTAAAGTTTCTACTTTTTTGCAAATAGATTTTTAAATTTTTGACCAATGGTCTGAATCAGGGTAGGAAGTTTGACGACCTTGTCATTGCCCAGTTTTTCACGAGCAATTTTAAGAATGGCACCTGAGTCTTTTGATGCAAAGAGGAATTTTCCTCTGTCTGTAAAGACTTCGAAGTGGCGACTGATTTTCCGACCAGTGACATTGGCTCCAATTTGGTTGATATGGCTCCAAGGAATCTGGATAAATTGTTCGACATTGACATCGGGGTAAAATTCTAAGGCCTGATCTCCGACCAGGAATTTCCCAACTTTCCCAGCGATAGAGAGGTAGGAAGTGCCTGTCGTGCTGAGAAGCACTGTTTTGTTAAGTGATTGAGCCATGCTTAGTCTTCCTTGTTTTCACCGAAAAAGGCATTGTAGAGGGCTTTAATAGCTGCTTTCTCTTGGTCCTTATGGACAACAAACATAATAGATACTTCACTAGAACCTTGAGACATCATCTGGATGTTGATCTTATTTTCAGATAGAGCGCGTGTTGCAGTAGCAGTCACTCCGATATGGCTCTTCATCTTTTCACCAACAATCATAATGATTGAAAGGTCGTGCTCGATTTCTGCATGGTCTACTTCAGCCTTTTGAACCAATTGACGCAGGATTTCTTCTTCCTTGATAGGAGTTAGTTCGCGAGAACGGAGGATGATTGAAAGATCGTCGATACCTGTTGGCATATGTTCCCAACCGATGTTAAGATCTTCAAGGATTTGAAGAACCTTGCGTCCAAATCCAACCTCACGGTTCATGAGGTATTTAGACATGTTGATGCTGACAAAGCCAGAGTCACCAGCAATTCCCACAACTGGAAATTCATCACTACTATGTTTTAGAACGATACGAGTACCTAGGTGGTCAGGGTTGTTGGTATTCTTGATAACCAGAGGGATTTTTCCACGGTAGGCAGGAAGAAGGGCTTCGTCATGAAGGACTGAGAAGCCTGCATAGGCTAACTCACGCATTTCACGGTAGGTCAACTCAGGGATTGAGTGTGGTTGGTGAATAATACCAGGGTGGGCTGCAAAGATACCATCAACGTCTGTAAAGTTTTCATAGAGGTCTGCCTTAACACCGGCAGCAATGATAGAACCTGTAATGTCTGATCCTCCACGTGAGAAGGTACAGATTTGATTTTCCTTGGTAACGCCAAAGAAACCAGGAATGACAAGGACTTCATTTGCATTTGTCAATTCTTCAATCTTGTCATAACTTGATGGAATGATGCGAGCGTGACCAGGTTCACTTGTGACCACAATACCAGCTTCTCTAGGGTGCACATAGCGTGCATCGATCCCATTTTGATTAAAGTAGGCAGCGATCAATTTGGCATTGTTGTTTTCACCCGCTGCTAGGAAAGTATCGTAGAGAAATTCATTTTCTTCAATAGGAAGAGTGGCCAAGGCGCGAATGCTTTTAGAGATTTTTTCTAAAACAGCAGGTTTTAGTCCTAGTTCACTAACCATAGCAGCATAGCGGTCGATAATCCAGTTTTGGCTCTTGCTAATATCGTTACCAGCAACATAGTCGCGGTAGTATTTAATCAAGGCATCCGTAACCTTAGTATCTTCAGCATTGCGTTTACCAGGCGCAGAAACGACTACAAAACGACGCTCTGAATCGCTTTTGACGATGTTTAAAACTTTTTCTAATTGACTAGCAGAGGCAAGAGAGCTACCTCCAAATTTAACAACTTTCATAAGAACTCCTAAAGTAAGTATTTTATACGATTATAGCAGAAAGAAAGCCTTTTTTCAATGAAGAAAAAGGAATATAAAAAGCAGTTTGTCCTAAGACTTACTGCATATGGTTTCTAAATTTGATTTAAAGTTTAATTCCGAGGATTCGGTATCCTTCTGTAAGATATTCACCTAATGGTTTGTCAACCATGTAAAGAACTTCTATTTCTTTAGAATCTTGACTTGATGATTTTACCTCATCAAAACGGGTGAAAAAGATTTCGTCAGGAGATTTTTGTTCAACATTATTTTCTCTACCTAAATACATGATGGTTTGAAGTGCAATGACTTCATCACGATTCAATTTCATGAGAAGTTCTACTATTTGTTTTGAGAGCAAATCAACTTCATCTGAAATTTGTATATCAGCTAAAGAAATAATTTTGAAAGTTTTGTTCTCTCGTCTATCTTTATCTCTTTTATTTGCCAACTTTACGACATCTTTTGCGACTTTTATCAAGTTTCTATACATGGATTTACTCCTTTTTCAAAAATACTTTTTTTAATTATATCATATTAAGTGTATTGATTCAAATAAGATGATTAACTTTTAAAAATCAAAATCGGCTGAGACACTTTTAGTCGATTTTTTCTTGCTTTCGAGTTTTAAAAAAGCTATACTTTGAAAATAAAATAATTTAACACTCAATGAAAATCAAAGAGCAAACTAGGAAGCTAGCCGTAGACTGGTCAAAGCACTGCTTTGAGGTTGTAAATAAGACTGACGAAGTCAGCTCAAAACACTGCTTTGAGGTTGTAAATAAGACTGACGAAGTCAGCTCAAAACACTGTTTTGAGGTTGTGAATAGAACTGACGAAGTCAGTAACCATACCTACGGCAAGGCGAAGCTGACGTGGTTTGAAGAGATTTTCGAAGAGTATAAACTGCTTATAAAATAAAAAGGAGCCCTGATGGAACACATTATTTATCAGCTTGATGAGGACTTGGCAATCCTTACCTTGAATCGTCCTGAGGTCGCGAATGGTTTTCATATCCCTATGTGTGAGGAGGTTTTAGAAGCTCTGACTTTGGCAGAAGAGGATCCGGCTGTGCATTTTGTCTTAATCAACGCGAATGGCAAAGTCTTCTCCGTTGGGGGAGATTTGGTTGAGATGAAGCGAGCAGTCGATGAGGATGATATTCCATCATTGACAAAAATCGCAGAATTAGTCAATACTATTTCCTATAAAATCAAGCAAATTGCTAAGCCTGTCTTGATGGAGGTTGATGGAGCTGTTGCAGGTGCTGCAGCTAATATGGCTGTTGCGGCAGATTTCTGTCTTGCAACGGATAAGGCTAAGTTTATCCAAGCCTTTGTTGGAGTTGGCTTGGCTCCGGATGCAGGAGGGATTCATCTCTTGAGCCGCAGTATTGGTGTGACGCGTGCTGCTCAACTAGCTATGACAGGAGAGGCCTTAACCGCAGAAAAAGCTCTGGAGTGGGGGCTAGTTTACCGTGTTTCCGAAGCTGATAAACTTGAAAAGACGAGAGAACAGCTTCTTAAAAAATTAAGACGTGGTTCAAGTAATTCCTATGCAGCCATCAAGAAGTTGGTTTGGGAGAGCCAATTTAAAGACTGGCAGGATTATGCTACTTTAGAACTGAACCTACAGGAATCCTTAGCTCAAACAGAGGATTTCAAAGAGGGAGTTCGGGCTCATTCGGAGAGAAGAAGACCGAAATTTACTGGAAAATAAAAAAATACTTGCACTGTTCTTTGAAGTTTGATATAATTTTTTTGTCAAATGTTTTGATTGTGAAAGCTTTTTGAAAAGGAGGGAAAAGAGATTGGACTACCAACGAATTAATGAATATTTAACATCTATATTTAACAACGTCCTCGTCATTGAGGAAGTTAGCTTGAGGGGTAGTCGTTTCAAGGATATCTCCATCAAAGAAGTACATACAATCGATGTAATTGGAAAATTCCCAGATGTGACGCCAAGTCAAGTGTCGAAAGAGTTGATGGTGACTCTTGGGACGGTTACGACGAGTTTGAATAATCTTGAACGAAAGGGTTACATTGAACGCATTCGCTCAGAGCAGGATCGTCGTGTGGTGCATCTACATTTGACAAAGAAGGGTCGCTTGGTTCATAGACTACATAAACGCTTCCATAAGGCAATGGTCGAAAATATTATCGACGGTATGAGCAAGGAAGAAACTGAGGTTATGGGCAAAGGTTTGACGAAACTTTATCAATTTTTGGAGGATTTGAAATAATGGCTTTTGCAAAAATAAGCCAGGTTGCTCATTATGTACCAGAGCAAGTGGTTACAAATCACGACTTGGCTCAGATTATGGATACCAATGATGAGTGGATTTCAAGTCGGACGGGAATACGACAAAGGCATATTTCAAGAACAGAATCTACTAGTGATTTGGCTACAGAGGTTGCTAAGAAACTGATGGCTAAAGCTGGAATCACAGGGGAGGAGTTGGATTTCATCATCCTAGCTACCATTACTCCAGATTCGATGATGCCCTCTACGGCTGCTCGTGTTCAAGCTAATATTGGTGCTAATAAGGCCTTTGCTTTTGACCTAACAGCGGCTTGCAGTGGATTTGTATTTGCCTTGTCAACTGCTGAAAAGTTTATCGCTTCTGGTCGCTTTCAAAAAGGATTGGTGATTGGTAGTGAAACTCTCTCTAAAGCAGTCGATTGGTCAGACCGATCAACAGCTGTTTTGTTTGGAGATGGTGCTGGTGGTGTCTTGTTAGAAGCTAGCGAGCAAGAGCATTTCTTGGCAGAGAGTCTCAATAGCGATGGGAGTCGTAGCGAGTGTCTGACCTATGGACATTCAGGCTTGCATTCTCCATTTTCAGATCAAGAAAGTGCAGATTCATTTTTGAAGATGGATGGGCGCGCAGTCTTTGATTTTGCTATTCGGGATGTAGCCAAGTCTATCAAGCAGACTATTGATGAATCTCCTATAGAGGCGACAGACTTGGATTATCTGCTACTTCATCAAGCCAATGACCGTATCTTGGATAAAATGGCTAGAAAAATTGGTGTCGACCGAGACAAACTTCCAGCCAATATGATGGAATATGGTAATACCAGTGCAGCAAGTATCCCGATTTTACTTTCAGAGTGTGTGGAACAAGGTCTCATCCCTTTAGATGGTAGCCAGACTGTTCTACTATCAGGCTTCGGTGGAGGCTTGACATGGGGCGCGCTCATTCTTACAATTTAGGTAATCATGTGGTGAACACATTGTTATAAAAAACTATTTATTTTAAAGGAGTCCTATCATGGCAGTATTTGAAAAAGTACAAGAAATTATCGTTGAAGAACTTGGAAAAGACGCATCAGAAGTAACACTTGAATCAACTTTTGATGATTTGGATGCAGATTCATTGGACTTGTTCCAAGTAATCTCAGAAATCGAAGATGCTTTTGATATCCAAATCGAAGCAGAAGATGACTTGAAAACAGTTGGTGACTTGGTTGCCTATGTTGAAGAGCAAACAAAATAATACTCAATGAAAATCAAAGAGCAAACTAGGAAGCTAGCCGCAGGCTGTACTTGAGTACGG
>NZ_JVLI01000042.1:0-4691 GCF_001072315.1 Streptococcus pseudopneumoniae
ATTTCTAGAAATTAATTTGACTTTCCTAACCGATTTGTTCACATCTTGTTTCAATCTACTATAAAAGAGCCTCAAAAAAAGGTATTGCAACTTGGCAATACCTTTTTTGAGGTGCTTTTTGAAAGCCATCAAATAATGACTTTTCAGAGGGAGCAAAAGATTGTCCTCTTTATATTTTAAACATTTAAATGTCTTTTTTAAACAGTTGGTTAAAGAAACCGTCTGTATTTTTAAGAAGGGCTTTGAATACTTTAGATTTCAAGTCTACTGTATTTTTGAAATGATCTTTAATTTTTGAATCTGACATACCATCAATATCTTTTTGAACTGCTCCATCAAATAAAGATTTCAACTGAGCATAATTTGTAATTTGATGCCCATCAATTTCAATAGTTTCAAATCCTTGTTCTGCTTTAGCTTTAACATCGTGATACCAATGTCTCTTCCACTCTTCAAGTGTCTTGAACTTGTCTCCAGAAACTTTTTTGATAATGAAATCATCACCTAAGAGACCTTTATTTTCTTTATTAGCGGCGCCTTGATGTTTGCTTGAAACATAATCAATGAATCCATGTTCGTATCCATAGTAACCCCACATACGGAAAGCATTGTGTTTGAAGGATAGAGAACCGGGGGCACCTGGACTCGTATTCCCACCGTAAATACCCGCCATCATATTGACATTGACATAAGCCGTACCAAAATCTTCTGGGTGGAAGACCTTATTGCCTGGATTTCCGTGAATGGTCATAAAGTTGTTATTTACCAAATCATCAATGGTTTCAAGCTTGGTCATTTTCTCAGCGTCTGTCAAGTCACGCACTTTGTCCCATTGGTGAGGACCACTTAGTTTATTTCTATCCATTGGTCGACGTATTTCACGGTCAATTTTCTTAAACCATTTACTATTGTCGCCTTTAACCTTAGGAAGAACAGCTTCAGCTTCAGCATAATCAAGCATCATCATAGCTTCATTGTAGTTCTTCATGTAGTGGTCGATTTGGTCATGTGTTTGAAGTTTGTCAGGGTCGGGATTATACCATTGATTTCCATCATTTGGACGATGGTAGGCCATGTTAATACCCAATGCACCATACTCACCATTTGTTGTTGACTTATCAGGAGTTTGCAACATACCTTGAGCAAAGGCTTCTAAATCCGTACCTTGACGATGCCAATGACCACCATAGTAAGCCATACGATCATTAACGTGAGTAGTTTCATGTGTAAAGGCTGAAATACCAAACTGACTAATCATGTCAGTTACCATGAAGTAAACCTGATCATCTTTCCATGGACGTTCATAAATTTTTGCCATCGCTCCCATCGCTCCGTTAACTTGATGCCAACGATCAGTTGGGCCAAATAGCTCACGAATAGGAGTTACAACCTTGCCATCTGAACCATAACCACGGCGACTAGCATCCTTAATACCGCTATAATTTTGATTATCCCAAACAGGCGTTGGTACGGAATTTTGACTCTTCAAGAGTTGATTACGAACTTTTGGTAAGGCTAAACGAGACCAAAAGTCTAAATATCTTTGTTGAGCTTTCGCTACTTTGTTTATCTCCTCTTTGAAAGCATTTCGCTCTTCTTCCGTATTTTTCCCATATTTTTCAAAAGAACTGAATGCCAAAGTGTTGTAAGTAGAAATGACAAAAATATGTGCTTTCTTCAAGTTGAGTAACGGTAAAATCATGCGACTATGCACCTCATTGTTCAAACCGTCATAGATACGATGGCGTTTATCTTTGAAGTCCTCTGTAGTCGTCTCAGGCTCAGAAACATAAACGTTCTTTGCAGCATGAATAAACCAGTCATTTAAGTCGGTGTACTTAGTGAATAAACGCATGTTATAGCCTAACAAGCCATTTAATTCACCTTTTCCAATAGTACCACCAATAACTTCACGATAAGCTTCTAAACTTCTATCTCCCTTTAAATTCTTTTCTGCTGAGCCTATACGAATCAAGAAATCTAAAATACTTGGTGTTTTACCATAAAAGTCTGGTTTAAACATCATCAAATGCTTAAAGTTCAAGCCATCATAGTCTATACCATAATAACGATTTAGATAAGTCAAGGCTAATATAATCTTAGCTTTATTATCTTCAACTTTCTTGAGAAGCGCCTTCTCAGCCACTTCATCACTGTTCAGTTGATGATCTTCATTTTCTAACAAGGACTTCACTAACTTATCTAACGTCTCTCTAACCTCAGCGAAGCTTTCTTCAAAGAATAGATCTTTAATATAACCATTCTTACGTTCATCCGAATTAGCATTAGGATCTCTAGATGTATCTCGTTTATCCATCAAAGCACGGACTTCTTGTGAAATCAATTCTACACTTGATAATTGAGCTTTAACATCAGCAATCAATTTATCACGATTTTTAACAACCATATTTGGTGTGTAAACCACATCATCTAAACCATCGATACTATACTCACGAACTTGTTTCACCTTAGAATCAGCAACTGCTGTCACGTTCATTTCTTCTTTTGTACCATCAGAATAGTGAACCATAATCTTATCAATATCCGATAAATCAGTGACAAATTGCCCTGCTTTCATACCTGTTACAGACAGAACAGTTTTCTTAACAAGATTGGAATCATCTGTTAACTTATTCCCTTGGCTTACAATCCACTCTTTGTTATAAAATGGTTGCAGTTTTTCCAAGTTTCGATAAGCCAGGTTTCTTGTTTCTTGGTAGTCCTGAATCGCTTTATATTCAGAATCTCTATCAACGATACGATTTAACTTGTTTACGATTGGGGTAGAGATAACATAATCCTGAGCTGTGATACCTAATTTAGCAAATTTCTCTAAGGCCTCTGCTTCAGAAATACTTTTAATTTGTTTTGATTTGTTATATGAAGATAATCCTGAGGCAACACCGTCCACATAGTAGTTATTTTTGAAGTTCTCAAATCCAAAGTAAGAATCACCTGTATCCACTTCACGAGAACCATACATAATTTCCCCATTTATGACTTTCATCATACTGATATTATTTTCAACAACACCCCAGTTATAGTTATCATGAATCAATCCACCACTACCACCGTGTTGTTGAAGTTTCATAGTACCTTTAACAAAAGAATTAGTTAAGCGACCATGTTGACGAACATCAAATTGATTACTTCCGTGATTGACTTTAGCTACTAAACCACCAAACTTAGAATTGTTACCTACAATATCACCGTCAAAATAAACACTATCCGTGTTACTTCGCCAACTTTCGCTGACAAGTCCACCAGACCACCAGCCTTTATCTCCAAGACTGTTAATCTTGCCAATAAAAGCTACATTGCGCATATTAGCTTCGTCTAACTTATTAACAGCACCGGTTACATCGTTATTTCCTGTTACTGAACCTACTACTTTGATATTCTCAAGTGTAGACTTCTTAAACATATTACCAATAGGTGCAACTTTATCAGCCCAAGGCATGTTTATATTTACATTACCTAAGTTAAAGTTTTTGAGTGTAGCACCTTCAGCCTCATTAAACAAAGGTCTTTCTAAGTTATGAATCGTGTACTGATGATTCTCTACACTTGATAAAGTACCTCTAAACTTAGCCATAACATAAGCTTTACCTGCTGGCTTAACGTTAACTGCATTCAAATCTGCACCAAGTTTAAAGTCACCGGTAGGATTTGCTTGCATATCTTTTGCTAAATCATGGAAATTGTAATAAACCTTATCTTCGGTAGCCCTCGGTTTTTCAAGATAATAAGTGTAAGTTTCTCTTAACTTACCGTCTTTATCACGTTGAACCAAATCAGGTGCTTTTGCCGTTATCTTGTAAAGCTGCTTACCTTCCTCAATGACCTCTTCAATCTTATCAATTGCTAAACGAGTCACTTTGTTTTCTCTGGAGGTTACTTTTAAGTAATAGTTGTTAAAATCGCTTGGAAGAGAAGTTAAATAACTACTATCGCTTTCGATACCGCTCTGATCTACTTGTATTAGACTTGTGTTTGCAATATCTTTCAACTCAACTTTCTTTAAATCTAAACGTAAAGGTTTATCTTCCAGAGTCGATACTTCTGCACCCTTACCTACATCATAAGTCATAGTAGTTGAAATCGTATAATCTTTGTAATAATCCAAGTTTTCTAAGACTTGAGATAAGTTATCGGTTTTTAAATCAACCGTTTTTACAATCTTTCCACCTTCTTTGATAGTCGCTACAATGCTTGTAATTGTAGCATTATCTTGGTTCTCTAGATTGTAGTTAACTGTAGCAGACTTAGCTAAAACATCCTTAGATACAGTGGTCAAGGTCAAAACAGGAGCCATTTTTTCTTTGGGCTTTTCTTTGGTACCTTTTACAAGAATTTCAGGCTTCATTTCTTTCAACACAGTTACTGTTTCAACTGGGCCACTGATTTTTTTGCCATGTAATTCTTCATAGCTAGTAACAATTTGACGTTCGCCATCCTCACCAACTTGTTTAATAGAATCATCGCCTATAAATTTGGTAGAATCAGATTCTTCTGTGATAGTTTTAGGAATAGTCTCTGTACGAATATCAGTATGTAAAGCAGGAAGCTCTTCTCTCTCTGGAGCAACGTCTGGCACTGTACCCACTGGTTTAGTGTATGCTGGTTTTTCTGCTTTAGGTGCTTCGTCTGGCACTGTACCCACTGGTTTAGTGTATGCTGGTTTCTCTGCT
>NZ_JVLI01000043.1:0-2222 GCF_001072315.1 Streptococcus pseudopneumoniae
ATTGATCGTTTAGATGCACAAATACTGGAGTACATAGAAAAAGCCCCTGAACAAAGTCAGGAGCGCTTGAATGATAGGGCCAGTGGTGGAGAGGGCTATTCACAGCATGATGCTGTAGGCAGTGCCGAACCTGAAGCTGAATTATCAGCAACCTTTGAGCAAACTGTTGCCAGTCACCCGACATCACCCTATCGTTACTTACATTTTAGCACAACTTTTGAGGAAGTGCAACGAAGACAATCGAAATACCATCCAATTACATCTGATGATTTGAAAAGAATGAATCAGTACGCTGGTTCTATTCAGAAATCATCTCAATGGTATTTAGAGGAATTAGCGAATAGTAAAATCTATTATTTCTATTCCAATAATGGAGAGGTGAGTTTGCTAGATGTTAATTTTAAACGAGAAAACTTTTTACACTTAACAGGAATCAGGCCAGTTGTTCCAGGTAGAAATGCTGGAGATTTTGTAGTCGATTTTGCTGAGGGAAGGGGAGACTATAATCAAATACTGGTTAGTAATAGTCTAAAAGAAAAATTACAAGTTATTCCTATGTTAGAGGATATTCTTGATCCTAAATCGTTTGTTTTGGATAACTTAGATGAAGTAAGAATTGCACAACGACTTAACTTTTCAGAAGCTATTAAGAGTAAAGACGAGGATTTCTTACTTCTTTTCAAAGATATAGGAGATGAACGTGTCCCTGCATCTCTCATGAAAATTAAGAGAGATCTAAGAGTTGATGTAGAGAAAACTAAGGAAAAAGTTATTCTTGGTGTTTTCCGTGAACGTGATGGCCATATTGAACAGTTATCTATCAATGAGGATTATGTCAAGGATAGAGGTAATGAGTTGCAAACCATTTTGAAAGATGGTTTGTTTGAAGAAATCAAGCCTGATACAACTAAAGAAATTGAACAAACAACGCCAGAGAACACACTGAATAGCCCCCTACTTGATTCAGCCACCTTTACTCAAGTCCTAGATACTGTCTATAATTTAGGTGTTCCAAATGACATCTCAAAAACTCCAGAAGAATTTCATCAAGCCTGGAATCAGTATCTTGACTATGCGAAACAGTACAATGATGAATTTGATCAGATTGTTGCTGCGGCTGTAGAAGATCATCTTTTAGATACAAATTCAGACTTTTATAAAGAGTGGAAACAAGATCATATCTATAAGGAAAACTACCATGTACGCCTTCAATGGGCTGAGGAACGCCCAGAAGGCCCTATATTGCCATTTAAAGAGACAGATCTGATATCTTATCAAGACTTTGCTAGAGAGCTTTACAAGGCCAATCAGAGCTTCTATCAGCTACATCAGGAAGGGCAAAAACAAGTGACTGGTGATCATCCAGAAGCCTATATCTCTCCAACTAAGATCCAGTTTAGTATCTACGCTCCCGATGGTGAACTGATTCAGGATGGTATCCGTTACAATATTGGTGAGGAGATTAACCCCATCGCTCAAAAAGAAAGACTTGGAACACGAGAAATGAGGGAATACCCAGAGTTGATAAAGCTAGATGGGGCATTATTCAATCAGTATCATCTGGAGAGATTGGCGAGTGAGTTAGATATTTCTCAGTTCAGTTACGCTTTGGAAGATACTCCTTATGCAGATCGACTTTTATCTCAAGTACCTTACGGAGTGTTAGAAAATAGTCCAATTGGTTTTTCGGATAGCAGTCATGATAGTCGTCTAGGATTTATTTCTTTTGATGGAATGGATAGTGTTGAGGTTGAAAATCTATCTGCTTGGTTTGAGAAGTTGGGAGTTAAGGATTCTCCAATGGAACAAGTAGCTCTTGTGGAAAAATGGCAAAATGAAATTAAAGAATTATCGGAAAAAGTTGAACAAACTATTGTCAACGTTCGAGATGAATTTGAAAAAACACAAGTCAAAGATTCGCAAAATACACCAGATAATACATACGAAAAAATTTATCAGTATAACCGAAAAGATGAGAGGAATCGTGATTTGGATGGTGATGGTATTTCCAACTCCGATGAGATGTTGCAAGGAACAGATCCATACAATGCTACTTCTAACCTTCATAAAATGCAGGAAGATAGAGAAAGAAGGACAGATGCTGAGGTGGCTGCAGGAATTGTTATAACCGAAGCAATTGCTACTAAAACTTCAGAACCAACCATTTCCCAGTTAGTCGCAAATAAAGATACAAAAGCTTTAGCTGAACACTTGAAAGAGGG
>NZ_JVLI01000044.1:0-5314 GCF_001072315.1 Streptococcus pseudopneumoniae
TCGAAAATCAAATTCAAACCACGTCAGCGTCGCCTTACCGTACTCAAGTACAGCTTGCGGCTATCTTCCTAGTTTGCTCTTTGATTTTCATTGAGTATTAATAAACAAAAATCCCACTTGATTAGGTGGGTTTTCTTATGCACTATTTTCCAAAAATCTTTTTGAGGTCTGCGTCTGTAATCCCAATCATAGCTGGAATACTGGTCCAGTTTTCTTCGGTTAGGATGTAGGATTGTTCAGAGGCGCTTGATGTGGCTGTTTCAGAGACAGCTGGTTGCTTTTCTTCAACATTCTCCAGTAGATCACTGAAACGTTCAATCAGATAGGTTTTTCGGGCAGTTCCGATGTGCTGGGTAGCATAGTCGAAGGCCTGTAATTCGCCTAGTAAGATAAGCTTGCTTTTGGCGCGTGTAATGGCTGTATAGATGAGATTGCGCTCCAGCATACGCCTACTAGCACTAGTGATAGGCAGGATGACAACAGGGAACTCACTTCCCTGAGACTTATGAATACTCATGGCATAGGCTAGGCGAATCTTATACCATTCGTTACGGGGGTAAGAGACTTCATTACCGTCAAAATCAATGACAATCTCGTCTTGTTTAGACTCGGTGTATTTACCCGGAATCAGGTCTGTGATAGCTCCTAAATCTCCATTAAAGACATTGATTTCAGCATCGTTAACCAAATGAATGACCTTATCTCCCTTACGATAGTGACACTGGGGAGCTTCAAAACTGAGTTGATTTTTTTGTGGTGGATTGAGGAGGTTTTGCATGAGTTGATTGATGGCATCAATCCCTGCAGTCCCTCGGTACATGGGAGCCAGAACTTGGATATCACGGGCAGGAATGCCACTTCTGAGGGCAGCGCCTAAGATCTTTTCAATGGTGGCAGGAATATGGCCACTAGCGATTTCAAAGTAGGAACGGTCTGCTTTTTTCTGAGTGAAATCAGCTGGCAAGATGCCCTGTCGAATCTGACTTGCTAGGGTGACGATGGTTGATTCTTCGCTTTGCCGGTAAATTTTTTCCAAGCGAGTCTGAGGAATCAAGGGAATATGAAGCAGATCCGCTAGAACCTGTCCAGGACTGACAGACGGCAACTGGTCGCTGTCACCCACGATGAGTATCTTGCTGTTAGAAGAGATGTTGGAGAAGAGTTGGTTGGCTAGCCAAGTATCCACCATGGAGAACTCATCCACGATGATAAAGTCGGCATCCAGATAATCTTCCAGATGGCTGGTATCATCGTCACCTGTCATTCCTAAATGGCGGTGTATGGTTGCGCTAGGCAATCCTGTCAATTCATTCATGCGGCGAGCTGCTCGTCCAGTTGGAGCAGCAAGAAGAATAGGCAGATTGCTTTTTTTTCTGAGGTCAAGTCCTTCTAAAAGGGAATAGACAGCGATGATACCATTGATAACCGTTGTCTTACCAGTACCAGGTCCACCTGTCAGGATAAAGACCTTATTCTGGATAGCATCACAGATAGCTTGTTTTTGAATGTTATCATACTCAATCTCCAGATCTTCTTCGACAGTAGCGATATGTTTTTGAATGGTTTCTAGATCATGGCTCTTCTGCTTTCCTTTTTCAAGGATACGAACCAAGTGACTGCGGATGCCTTCCTCAGCGAAAAAGAGGCTGTTGTCAAAAATCTTGGTATCAACCTGCTGAACCTTGTCTTCTTCAATCAGGTAGGAGAGTTCTTGGGCCACTTGGTTGGGATCCAGTTCCACGGGGCGAGAAGATTCAAGAAGAGTAAGAGTTTGTTCCAGCAAGTCCCGTGCTTCAACATAGGTGTCCCCTGTTTCCATACAGGCCTGAAAAAGACTATGTACTAGACCTGCACGAAAGCGCTCAGGAGCCTGACTTTCGATGCCAAGTTCCTCTGCTAATTGGTCAGCAATGGTAAAGCCCAAACCCTTGATATCCTCAACCAACTGGTAGGGATAATTTTCAACCACATCAAGAGTTTCTTCCTTGTAAAAGTCTTGAATCTGAAAGGCTAGTTTGTTGGGAATGCCGTAGTTGGCTAGTTTGGCCAAAATCATCTCGGTTCCGTAGTTGAGGCGGAGAGTAGAGACGAAAGCCTCGCGATTTTTGGCAGAGAGTCCTGAGATGCCTTCTAGCTTTTCTGGGTGTTGCAAAATTTCGTCAATGGTATTGTCGCCATAGGTGTCCACGATTTTTTGAGCTGTCTTGAGACCAATCCCCTTGAAATGGCTACTTGAAAAGTACTTGACCAAGCCCTTGCTAGTTGGTTTTGCGCGTTCATAACGGCTAATTTGCAGTTGTTCCCCATACTTGGAGTGCTGGACAATTTGTCCCCAAAAAGTATAGTCTTCGCCCTCAATCACATCAGCCATGGTACCCGTGACAATAATTTCAAAATCATCAAAATCCTCTGCGTCCGTATCTTCGATTTCTAGGAGAAGGATGCGATAAAAATTGCTGGGATTTTCAAAAATAATCCGTTCAATAGTTCCTGAAAAATAAACTTCCATAAGATTCCTTTGCATAAATAGGTGAGAGTTAATACTCTTCGAAAATCTCTTCAAACCACGTCAGCTTTCATCTGCAACCTCAAAACAGTATTTTGAGCAGCCTGCGGCTAGCTTCCTAGTTTGCTCTTTGATTTTCATTGAGTATAACTTTGTTTCTATCCTAGTTAGACTGGGTAGTGAATAATCATCGTCTCACGATAGAAGAAGAGGCTGAGATTGGTGATTCTCGGCCTCTTAGGTCTCTTAAAATGTTCCGATACGGGTGATTGGCCAGAAGCGGAATTTAGCTTCCCCTGTGATATCTTTTGCTTTGAAGGTACCTACGTGGCGGCTGTCGCTCGAAACCAAGCGGTCATCTCCGAGGAGGAGGTATTCTCCTTCTGGGACAGTAAAGCTAAAGTTGGTATTGTAGTTGACATCAACTGTGAAGGCTTGGGCTTTTTGAGCGATACTTCTAAAGAAAGTGCCTTTATTTCCTTCAAACCCCTTGCCTGAATAGGTGCTTTGGAGTTTGTCATCCTTGAAGCGTTTGATGTAGTCAGCTAGGTAAGGTTCATCTGTCTCTTTGTCATTGATGTAAAGTTTATCATTTTCGTAACGGATGGTATCGCCAGGCATTCCGATGACACGTTTGACAATGTCCTTATTGCCATCTTCCTCATGGGCTACCACGATATCAAAACGGTCAATAGGGAGGTGCTTAACGACAAAGAGAATTTCGCCATCCGCTAGGGTAGGATCCATGGAGTGTCCTTCTACGCGGACATTACTCCAAAAAAAGATACGGCTTAAAGCTAGTAATGACAGAATCAGGAGGAATAATCCCCACTCTTTTAAGAAATGTTTAAATGAATTCATAACTTACCTTTCTAAGCGTTTTTTCGCTTTTTCAGTATTTTTAAAGTGCAGTTTGGCGCAGAAGTTAAGTCCCTGCATGCCATAGGCTTGCAAAATCTGGCTAGCTACCTTATCAGAAGCCGTTCCAGCTCCACTTGGAAGTTGATAACCCAGTTCTCGTCCCAGATTTTCAAGATTTTCTAGAAAGAGATCACGCGCAATGATGGAAGAAACTGCGACAGCCAAGTATTTGCCCTCAGCCTTTTCTTCTAAGCTGATAGGATTGCTGAAACGATTGGCCTCTTGTGCCAAGTACTTGTCATAATTTTTAGCACTGGTAAAGGCATCAATCACAATTTTCTCAGGCTGAACACCTTTTTGAAGGAGGAGATAGATAGCCTGATTATGGAGGGCAACTTTAACTGAAACAGCGTTGTAGCGGTCTCCGATGACCTCGTTGTACTTGCTGGGTGAGAGAAGCAACGCCTGGTGCTGGATTTTTTCTTTGAGAATAGGGGCAATCTGACGGATCTTTTGGTCGGTCAGAGTTTTAGAATCCCCCACACCGAGTTTTCGCAAGAAGTCATGCTGGTCAGGTGTGACAAAGGAAGCCACAACTGCAAGCCCACCAAAGTAGGAACCATTTCCCACCTCATCTGTCCCAATCAAAGGGAGATTTTGTCCGCTGGTTTGCTCTACAGCTTGATAGCCAAAGAAACGAGTGTATTTCTCAGCCCCTTCGCCCTGAAGCAAGACCTTTCCAGAAGTATAGATAGAAACCGTTGCTTGAGGTAGTCTCAAAAAGTAGCGGATATAGGGATTCTTACTGGGAGCCAGACTGGTTTGATAGTGTTCAAGAAAAGCCTGAATCTCCTTTTCACTTGGTGTGAGTGTTATACTTGCCATAGTTTCTATTGTACCACAAAAGCAGGCAAATTTGTAAAAACTGACAAAATTAGCGAATTTTGGTATAATATCGTGAGGTGAATTTTATGGCAAATCTAAATCGATTCAAATTTACATTCGGGAAAAAATCATTAACCTTGACAAGCGAGCATGATAATCTCTTTATGGAGGAAATCGCTAAGGTTGCGACAGAAAAATACCAAGCAATTAAAGAACAAATGCCTAGTGCAGATGATGAAACCATCGCTCTTTTGTTGGCAGTCAACTGTTTGTCAACTCAACTCAGCCGTGAGATTGAATTTGACGATAAGGAGCAAGAATTAGAAGAACTCCGTCACAAGCTTGTGACTTGTAAGCAAGAACAGAGCAAGATTGAGGATTCCTTATGATTTCACTCCTTCTTCTATTGGTCTTGGCTTGGGGATTTTATATCGGCTATCGGAGAGGCTTGCTCTTACAGGTTTATTACCTGATTTCAGCCCTGGCATCGGCTTTTATGGCTGGCCAGTTTTACAAGGGGCTTGGAGAGCAATTCCATTTACTACTCCCTTATGCAAATCCGCAGGAAGGTCAGGGGACTTTCTTCTTCCCATCGGATCAACTCTTTCAGTTGGATAAGGTCTTTTACGCAGGTATCGGCTACTTGCTTGTATTTGGGATTGTCTATAGCATCGGTCGTTTACTTGGTCTCTTGTTACACTTACTTCCTAGTAAAAAACTGGGTGGCAAGTTGTTCCAAGTTTCAGCAGGTATCTTGTCCATGTTGGTGACCTTATTTGTCTTGCAAATGGCCTTGACTATTTTAGCGACCATTCCCATGGCGGCTATACAAAATCCTCTTGAAAAGAGTATCGTCGCAAAACACATCATCCAGAGCATACCAGTAACAACCAGTTGGCTCAAACAAATCTGGGTGACAAATTTAATCGGATAAAAAGGGCAGGAATTTTCCTAGCCCTTTGTTTACAGATTTGATTGAATGTAAAAAGTTACTACACCTAATACTCAATGAAAATCAAAGAGCAAACTAGGAAGCTAGCCGCAGGCTGTACTTGAGTACGG
>NZ_JVLI01000002.1:0-1030 GCF_001072315.1 Streptococcus pseudopneumoniae
ACCAATCAGGTAGACCAAAGAAGTAAATAGCAATTGTCCCTGAGACAGCTATTATCAAACACACGTATAGAACAAGCATTCTAGTAGTTAGACCAAATAGAATTGGCTTGTCCTCGTTTTCAAATTCTCTTAAAAATTCTGATCCAATTTTTTTCAATTAGTTTCCTTTCATACAAAATAACATCGATCAATTCTAATTTCTCTAGACATGGATTATACTCCTAAAAGTTGCTTGGCTTTTCGACTAGTTCCAACAAGTGTAAAGATGTATATTACACCTTTAGCAATTGACGCAAAGGCTGTCCCCCAACTTCCGCTAGTTCCTGCTGCCACTTTTAACATATCTGTAGTGACTAAACCATTATATACAACAGATACTACAATTAGAATAACTCCGATAAAGGCTGAAGCTGCAAAATATTTCAGGAAGTTAATCGTGACAGTTCGTAAAGAATCCATCATAAAGAAAGCTACCAATAATGGAGCTAAAGCCTTAAGCATATACAAGTCTAAATACCTTAGGAAGATAATAATTCCAAGTATTATATTAGCTATGAATTCAGTTAGTCCACCGACTAGACCAAAAATACTTTTCTCAAACCAACCTTTGACAGCACCTTGCGCATATTGATATTTATCAAGTTGTGAAGGTACTACATGAGCAATTACCTTCACAATAATATTAAGCAACTCTAGAATGGCATCGCAAATTTGAGATGAGGCAGAAATCATGATGAAAGCAAATAAATACTTCATCAAGGCCTCTAACCATATCTTTTGGGTTAGCGAACCTCCTCTCGACTTGACCATTTGTGACCACGATGCCATCTCAAACCAGAAAAAAAGACCTAAAAGGATATACCCAATAGGTCGGACTGCATCAGCCATCATATTTACAGCTTGGTTTGTCGCAGAGCTGTAACTGGAAAGAGAACTAGTTAGCTCTCTAATATCTAAATTCATAGGTTACTCCTAAAATTTTAGCTGAGACAGTGATGCAACGACTGCGGCCGCAATCCCTGCAGAAGCA
>NZ_JVLI01000045.1:0-3471 GCF_001072315.1 Streptococcus pseudopneumoniae
TCAGTTCTATCCACAACCTCAAAACAGTGTTTTGAGCTGACTTCGTCAGTTCTATCTACAACCCCAAAACAGTGTTTTGAGCAGCCTGCGACTAGTTTCCTAGTTTGCTCTTTGATTTTCATTGAGTATAACACAAAAGGTAGCCCACCAGCTACCTTTTTCTTATGCTTCCTTAATCAAGCGAGTATGTTCTCTCTTGATGCAGCGATTCATCACAATGTCATCGCATCCACCAGCACGCAAAATCTCTTCCGCTTCTAGACTTTCAAGTCCTAGCTGTGCCCAAAAAATCTTAGCATCAGCCTTGAGAAAATCACGCGCCACATCTGGCAAAAATTCACTGCGACGGTAAACATTGACAATATCTACAGGAAAAGGAATCTCTGCTAGACTAGCATAAGCCTTTTCACCCAAGATTTCGCCACCTGCCGCCTTGGGATTGACTGGAATGATTTTATAACCTCGAGCCTGCATTTCCTTGGTCACTCGATTGCTGGTTGTTTCCTCACGGTCTGATAAACCCACTACAGCAAGGGTTTTACTCGTTGCTAGATACTGACGAATCACACCATCACTTGGATTGATAAATTCTTGACTCATAGAAATCCTCCTTTTTCATCAGTATAGCACAATTTGAAAAGGCTTGCAGAATTCTACTACAAAAAAGGAGGACTAGCCCCCTTTTTATTTAGCCTCGTACCAGGTTGCCCCTTCATTTTCGTCTGCAATAAGGGGAACACTGAGTTGAATGGCTTCTTCCATGGTTTCTTTGACCAATTTTTTCATCTCTGCTAGTTCCGATTTAGGAACTTCAAGGACGATTTCATCGTGCACTTGCAGAAGCATCTTAGTCTGATAACCACCTGCAACCAAGGCTTTATCTAGCTGAATCATGGCAATCTTGAGAATATCTGCTGCCGAACCCTGGATAGGAGAGTTGATGGCAGTTCGCTCCGCAAAACCACGAATATTAAAGTTGCGCGAATTGATATCTGGCAACTCACGACGACGCTTGAAGAGGGTCTCTACATAGCCCTTATCACGCGCCTCACGCACCACTTCATCCATGTAGTTTTTAATACCTGGGAAGCGTTCAAAGTAGGTATCAATGTAGGCCTTGGCTTCCTTACGGCTAATGCCCAAATTATTAGACAAACCAAAATCTGAAATCCCATAAACCACTCCAAAGTTAACCGCCTTGGCATTGCGACGGTCGTTTGCAGTCACATCCTCAGGACGCTCAATGCCAAAGACCCGCATGGCTGTCGAAGTATGGATATCTGCCCCCTCTTGGAAAGCCTTAATCAAGTGCTCATCCTTAGAAATATGCGCCAAAACGCGTAATTCAATCTGTGAATAGTCCGAGCTGAGAAGGACACTATCCTCCCACTCTGGCACAAAAGCCTTACGAATGAGACGCCCCTGTTCCAAACGCACAGGAATATTTTGCAAGTTTGGATCCACACTAGACAGACGCCCAGTCTGAGTCAAATCCTGCACATAGCGCGTGTGGATCTTTCCATCAGCCAAAATCCAGTCCTGCAAGCCAATTACATAGGTAGATTGAATCTTAGCAATCTGACGGTAGTCAAGAATTTTCTTAACAATTGGCGCAATAGGAGCTAGACGCTCCAACACATCCACCGCTGTCGAGTATCCAGTTTTGGTTTTCTTAGTGTATTCTAGAGGAAGTCCCAATTTTTCAAAGAGAAGTACGCCCAACTGCTTAGGCGAGTTGATATTAAACTCCTCACCAGCCAGTTCGTAAATCTCCTGAGTTAGTTTTTCAATGACAAGCTCATTTTCAGCCTGCATCTCAAGCAAGGTTTCTTTTTTAACCTTAATCCCAGCGATTTCCATCTTGGCAAGGACAAAGGCCAGAGGTTGCTCTATATCATAAAGAAGCTCTAACTGCCCATTTTCGCTAAGTTTTTCAAGCAAAACAGGCTCTGTTTCGACCAACACAGCAAGCTTACGAGCCAAATGTTCCAAGAATTTCTCGCGTCCAGGAATGGCCTTCTTGACTCCCTTACCATAGAAAGTCTCATCATCAACCAAATAAGTCTGACCATAAAGACTAGCGATGGTCGCAATTTCATTGTCCTCCACAGTCGAAAGGAGATATTTAGCCAAACGGCTGTCAAAAGCAGGCGCCTGCAAATCAATACCCAAACGATTCAAGAGAACTTTAGCCTTCTTAAAGTCATAAACTCTCAGAGGTGTTTTTTCTAGAAAATCCTTAAAAATAGGCTCTTGCAAAAGCTCAAGCTTGTCTGTGGCATAGAGCTTATCTCCACAAGACCAAGCAAAACCAACCAAATCATCCGTATGGTAATTCTCACCAAAAAGCTCAAAATGGAAGATAGACTCTTCAGTCAGCATATCTTGACTGATTTGGTCAACAATAGTAAAGTCCAAACTCTCAGCCACATCAGCTGACGACACATTTAAAGCCTGCTTGAGCTGTTTGAAGCCCATCTCATCGTAGAATTTCCCGAGATTTTCAACATCTGGACCACTATAGACCAAATCCTCCAAACCAATCTCAATCGGTGCCTTGGTATCAATGGTCGCCAGTGTTTTCGACAAAAAGGCCTGTTCCTTATCATTGATGAGATTTTCCTTCATCTTAGAAGTCTTCATCCCATCGATATTTTCATAAATACCCTCAAGCGAACCATGCTCCAGCAAGAGCTTGATACCCGTCTTTTCACCGATTTTGGTCACCCCAGGAATATTATCCGACTTATCTCCCATAAGCGCCTTAAGATCGATAAACTGAGTCGGTGTAATGCCCATCTTTTCCATAAGATATTCTGGCGTAAAGGCCTCAAACTCAGCCACACCTTTTTTGGAAATTTCAACCACCGTATGCTCATCCGTCAGCTGAATCAAGTCCTTGTCCCCACTGACAATGGTAATATCAAAACCATCTTGTTCAGCTAATTTATCTAGTGTCCCAATAATGTCATCCGCCTCATACTGAGCCAACTCATAGTGACGAATTCCCATATGATCCAACAACTCACGAATGAAAGGAAATTGCTCACGAAACTCATCAGGAGTCTTAGCCCGACCACCCTTATAGTCCGCATACATCTCTGTACGGAAGGTCGTCTTTCCCGCATCAAAAGCCACCAAAATATGACTCGGCTCAACCCGTTCCAACAAATGGCTCAACATCAACTGAAAGCCATAAATCGCATTGGTATGCAAACCAGCCGCATTCTTAAAACGGTCCAACTGTTGATAGAGCGCAAAAAACGCCCGAAAAGCAACAGAAGACCCATCAATCAATAATAATTTTTTCTTATCCATACACCCATTATAAAGGAAAGCACCAAAAAATACCATTGGAAAGAGCCAGAGCAAGTATTTTTCAAACTTTTTCCGAATAAATAGATAGAGGCAGTGAATCTAGTAAACCTAGATTTAATACTCTTCGAAAATCAAATTCAAACCACGTCAACG
>NZ_JVLI01000046.1:0-264 GCF_001072315.1 Streptococcus pseudopneumoniae
TGAGTACAATCCTATTGAGAAAACATGGGCTCATATCAAAAAGCACCTCAAAAAGGTATTACCGAGTTGTAATACTTTTTTCGAGGCTCTTTTGTCTTGTTCTTGTTTCAATTGACTATAAAGCGAAAGGAGAAAAATATGGTCCAAAAGGTTCATAGTTTATCGTACACAAAGTAGCACTGTAAGTATCACATTGTGTTCATACTCTTCGAAAATCTCTTCAAACCACGTCAGCGTCGCCTTACCGTAGGTATGGTTACTGAC
>NZ_JVLI01000047.1:0-255 GCF_001072315.1 Streptococcus pseudopneumoniae
TTGGAGGATTACCCAAGTCCGGCTGAAGGGAACGGTCTTGAAAACCGTCAGGCGTGTAAAAGCGTGCGTGGGTTCGAATCCCACATCCTCCTTTTTTATTAACGCGGGATGGAGCAGCTCGGTAGCTCGTCGGGCTCATAACCCGAAGGTCGTAGGTTCAAATCCTGCTCCCGCAATAAGGCTCGGTAGCTCAGTTGGTAGAGCAATGGATTGAAGCTCCATGTGTCGGCGGTTCGATTCCGTCTCGCGCCATTT
>NZ_JVLI01000048.1:0-297 GCF_001072315.1 Streptococcus pseudopneumoniae
CTAGATGACTATTATCTCTTTCATGAAACACTAAGAGATTATAGAAACAAACAAAGTAAAGAGAAACAAGAAGAGCTAGAACGCGTCTTAAGAGATGAACGCTTCCGAGGGCGTCAAAGAGTGCTAAAGGACTTACGTATTGTGTTTAAAGAGTTTGACATCCGTACTCATTAGGAATCCATGCAAAAAAGTAAAAAAAGTTTAAAAAAGGTGTTGACAAAGTTTGAAAAGCCTGTATAATAGTAAGAGTTGAAAATAACAACTCTGGTCCGTTGGTCAAGGGGTTAAGACACCGCC
>NZ_JVLI01000049.1:0-329 GCF_001072315.1 Streptococcus pseudopneumoniae
CTAGATGACTATTATCTCTTTCATGAAACACTAAGAGATTATAGAAACAAACAAAGTAAAGAGCAACAAGAAGAGTTAGAACGCGTCTTAAGAAATGAACGTTTCCGAGGGCGTCAAAGAGTGTTAAGAGACTTACGTATTGTGTTTAAAGAGTTTGATCTCCGTACCCGGTAAGAAGCTATGCAAAAAAAATGGAAAAAATTAGAAAAAGTAGTTGACAAAGTTTAAAAAGTGGGTATAATAGTAAGAGTTGAAAACAACAACTCAGGTCCGTTGGTCAAGGGGTTAAGACACCGCCTTTTCACGGCGGTAACACGGGTTCGAATCCC
>NZ_JVLI01000050.1:0-6166 GCF_001072315.1 Streptococcus pseudopneumoniae
TAGATGGTGCGTTCACCAACAACACCTTCTTGAACAACTTTAGTTTGCCCTTTAGCTAAGGTTACATCTTCTTGTTCTATCGTTTGGAAAGCAACCTCCTCTGTAGTGACTAGCAATTCTGGTTTCTCTACTGTGGCATTTAACACACCTTCCTCAGGACTTGTTTTATAATCACTATTATTTTCTGCTTTCGGTTGTTCTCCTTGGGGATTTCCTGCAACTTCTTCCTTAGGCCCTATAGGCACAATTTCATCAGGAGCTTCAACAATTTTCTCAACTACGTAGGATGGTTGAGGAGATTGCACAAGGTCTTCAGTCGAGCTAAAATGAGATGCAGTCTGTGGTACAATCTTCTTAGATTGAGGTTCTGAACTGTCCTCCTTTGGAGATAATGCTGGCGACTCCACCTTATCAACAGAAAGTTCCTTGCTAGCACTATCTCTTACCAAATAATATCCCGTAAATTCATATCCTTGGACTGTTTCAGGACTTGGTAAAAACTGACCTTCTACTCTCTTAACAAGGGCTGGTTGCAATTCTACCAGATTTTCGAAAGCAGAGATGGATGCTCCCCAACCACCAACAGCAAAGACTGTCACAAGGAAGTAAGACGCTCCCCTTTTTCTCTTGATTAAAGTGAAGGAAAGCAATAATAATCCTGCTCCCAAGATAAACATCCCATCATTAGAAAACAGACCTGTTTCTGGTAATCTTGTAGCCAATTTTCGATAGACAAAGTAGTATTCTTTCCCCTCCTTTACTTCAATCTTATTTTCTTCAAACCATTGCAACTCAGATTTTAGCTTTTCAGGTAAATCCTGCTCATCCAAATAATGACTTGAAATTAGTTTTGAACTCATTTCTGTAGCCTGTACAGGTTGAGCACCCATACCAGCAAAAAATAGACTCGTTCCTAGCAAGACCGAACAAGCTCCTATTGCATATTTCCTCAAAGAAAAACGCTGCTTTCTCTCAAATTGAAATTCTTTCATCCCATCTCCCATCATTCATTATTACTGTATATTTAGTATATCAGAAATAGTCTGTATTCACAAATCTTTCTAGTTATTCCCTTATCATTCCAAGTTAATGGAAACAACATACAATAATGTTTATTTAAATGTATATCAATGCTCTTTGTTTTTCTTAACAAACGTAATACAAAAAGAGCCTGTTGCCAAGCTCTTTAATCTATTATTTCTTCTCAGCACGAAGGGCTGACAATATTTGTGTACGGATATCATCCACACCATTTGGCGTATTTGGTAAAAAGATAGTTTGGTTTCCTTTAGAGGCAAAGGTATTCAAGGTATCCAAATACTGGTTGGTCAATAGGATGGACATGATTTGTTCTTCTGTCATGCCAACATTGGCTTCCTTGAGTTCGGTGATAGACTCTGCTAATCCATCCACAATCGCCTTACGTTGTTGGGCAATCCCCACACCATGGAGGCGGTCTTTTTCTGCTTCGGCTTCAGCTGCAGTGACGATTTTAATCTTGTCGGCTTCCGCTAATTCTTGCGCTGCGACCCGTTTACGTTGCGCCGCATTGATTTCATTCATGGATTGCTTGACTTCTGCATCTGGTTCAACCTTGGTAATCAAGGTTTTCACGATAATATAACCGTAAGTAGTCATTTCTTCTGCTACTTGGTGTTGAACCTCAAGGGCAATCTCGTCTTTTTTCTCAAACAATTCATCCAAGGTTAATTTTGGAACAGAAGAGCGAAGGGCATCTTCGATATAAGATTTAATCTGAGATTCTGGACGCATGAGTTTATAGTAGGCATCTGTCACGCTCTGCTCGTTGACACGGTACTGGGTCGCTACATTCATCATAACAAACACATTGTCCTTGGTCTTAGTCTCAACCACAATATCACTTTGCAACAAGCGCAACTGAATCCGCGCTGCAATCGAGTCAATCCCAAAAGGCAAGCGAATGTGAATACCGCTATTGGCAACCTTTTGGTATTTCCCAAAGCGTTCAATAATCGCCACCGACTGCTGACGAACCACATAAACTGTACTCAGTGTGACTATCACCAATAGGAGCACACAAACCACCACAAAAATCATCAAAAATGTTGCCATTATCGTGACCTCCATTATTATTTTTTCCTGTATTATAGCACAATTGAAATGTGTTTACAAACGTTTATCATTGCTTATCAATAGTTGTGTTTTTGGCTTATTTTTCTTTTAAATCATTTCCATTAATTGCCATCGTTTTTTTAAATCGTATTCATCTTCGTATTCATTTTCATACTCATATTTGCCCGTATAGTTGAGAAGGTTTTAATTTAGTTCTAATAGTTTACAAAAGGATCAGTGACTAATTTCACTGTTTTTATTTTTAACAAAACCACTACTCTCATAAGCAGATGATTTTACGGATTTGAAATGCGTTTATTCGATTTATATTTCTTGGATTTTAAATCCATTTTTAAGCAAATAAAAAAACCGCAAGCCTGAGCCTGCGGTAAAAGAACGTTTTAGAAAGTTTCCTTTCTATTTATTTTTTAAAATTATTTCGTAGTAATGAGCCCATCTGGCTCAATTTTGAAGCTTTCTTTTTCAGCTAATCGGCCATCTTCAAGCATGAGGTAGTATCCGCCATTATATGGCACGAAAGTATTCGATACCATATCTCCATTCTCTGAATTGAGATAATACCATTTCTCGTAGTATTTAACCCAGCCAGTCTGCATAGCACCGTCTGCATTGAAGTAGTACCATTTGCCATTGATTTTCTTCCAGCCACTATTGGCCATGTAGCCATCTTTGTCAAACCAGTACCACTTACCGTCAGTATGATGTAGCCATTGACTCTCATACATATAGCCGTTTTCGTTGAAATAGAACCAATTTCCATCAACTGCTTCAAATTTAGCGGTTGGATATGAGCCGTCTTTACGACGCCACCACCAGCCTGTACCATCATGCTTCCAGCCTGATTCCTCTTCTTCAGGTGGCACGATATACCCCACAATCAAATCAACAGAGCGCTCATTGTAGCGACAAGGCCCACCGACTTCGAGATAGTCCCAGTTGCCATCAATATTCTGCTCAATCGTCTTGATTGTAGAGCCGTCAGAGTCCTCATAGACAAGACCAGTATGGCCATAATTCACTCCATCGCCTGCCACGAAGTTCTTAACGAAGAACCAGCCAGCTTTTGGATATTGAGCGCCATAGACGACTTGCAAGCCTGCTGATTCTGCGGACCGTAGCAAGTCGATAGCGTTCCCCCATAAACGAGTACCGAAATACTCGTAGATTCCGTAGCACGTCACATCAGCACATTGATAGCCGTACATTTTATCATAGTCAACCCCAGTCCCTGCATCAGCGTGAGCAATGAGGTCGTTAATCATATCTTGCTTCTTAGACATTCGCATCGTCTCCTTTCCAAGCGTCGTTCATCTGCTTCACGGCTGACTCTACAAAGGTGTCTAGGTCCTTGTCAGTCATGCTGATGTTGTATTTTGTCAGTTCTGCACGGATTTTATCACGAGCTTGCTCCAGTTTTTCATCACCTTTGTAGCCAGTTTCAGCCGCTACCTGCTCTACTGCGTGTACTGCATTTTTAGCTAGGATTTCAGCGATTTTTACCGCTTTCTCTCCACCTTTTCGCAAAAGATAATCTTTTACTGCTTTTACAATACTGCCTATTGCTACTGCTAAAAATCCTGTCGCAAAGGCAATGATGAGTTCATTAAATTGTGTCATATGTTTTTCCTTTCTCGTCTTCAACTAAGATGTCATCTCTAATCTGCAACGATTCAAAATTGTTGTACAAGTGGTCTATGTAGCCATTACCACCAAGAGCCTTATAGCTGTTGTGCATATTCTCGACTACATAGAACTCATCCTTGGTAGTAAACCCACGACGTATAGCCCTGCGAATATCACGATCGAGGCGCATCCTCATCGTTACAAGGTGCGCATCGTCGTGAAGTTTTAGCTTTGCCTGTACTTCGTCAATTTTGGCGTTGTTCTCGTCAGCAGTAATCTGGACATCTTTGATTTGTTTCTTGACATCATTCAATTCTGAAATGATTTGGTCTGTCTGTTCCTTGGTCTTCTTTGGCATTTTATAGCCAAGCCAAGCTACAACAATTGGTGTGGCAACTGGTAGCACGTTCATAAAGAAATGCTCTGTTGATTGTAAGATGTCCATAGTCACCTCTATTCCTTCCCTTCAAATTTCCAAGCGACACCCGTTCCATTTTGTTCCAAGGTGCCATTTGTCACAAATGCGCTGACAGGCTCACCATTATAGGTAAATTCCTTGTTAAGTTGAACCAAGATGCGTTTCCCTTCTCCATTCACTTCAACGTGTTCAGGGTCTTCAATGGTAATCAAGTCATGTGGTAAGTAAGTCTTACCAACTTCAGCTAGTGGAATCAACTCAACTAGCTCTTTGTAGGTCGTTCCATAACCAATATTCTTGCTCATGACAGAGTTCAACACAAGAACATGAATGACCTTCTGATTCACCTTCGAATTCTCTTCAGTCTGCTTAATAAGAGCTACAAGCTTGTTCTGTTCACTCTCGTTTTGCGCAATCTTCTGATTAGCCTGTTCAAGCTGAGCCTGTGCTTTAACGATGGCACTGCCCGGATCTAGCTCGGCTTTTAGAATATCCAGTACATCTTGAATCAAAACATCTTCTGATTCATTTGTGCGGTCTCCTACGAGCTCACGCATGTTCGTACTGTAACGATTGCCTTCTGATAAACGAATTTCAACTACTGTCTTGATATTATCTCCAAATCCTCGAGTATAAGGTTTGCTTGCTAGTTCATAATTATTAATTGCCATTTGTCATTTTTCCTTTCACTTCTTCAAATAACTCTTTTAGAGCTGGGTCATATTCTAGGACCTCTTTCATCGTGTGCAATTCGCTTGCTGCATACAAATAAAGAGCCTCGTTCTTAGCCGATTCTTGCTCACTGACTGCTAGTTTTTTAGTCAGCGAATCAAGTGTTAACTGATTTACTACTGCGTCCATGTTGTTATTCATGCTATTGTTTTCTCCATTTTTTCTATTTTTTGATTTAATTCTTGAATGGCCTTGATTAAGTAAGGCACCAGTGCGAATGTGTTATATGTGTAAACTCCATCTGGAGCCTCGCGAAAAGCGTCTGGAGCGTACTTCTGCACATCTTGAGCCATGATACCGCATGAGATATCCTCTACCTCATTATTAAATTCTTTTCGGTAACTATACGTTTTCAAACGATTAATAATATCAATCCCTGAAACACTACTCTCTTGAATGTTTGATTTCAGTCTGCGGTCAGAAGTATCGTTCGAAACTAGGAAATAATCTCTGACACGATTGGCTTTTTCCAGATAAAAATAATATGTACTGCTTCGTCCAATTTTCACGTATTCATTGGAATAAATCCAAGCGCCACCATCATAAATAATGTTACCAGTTACTTTTAGATCCCCCTTAACAATCGGTGTGTTCCAAAATTCAGCCGTGTTATAACAATACATCTTGCCATTATTTTTAACGAACCATGCATCGTATCCAGGTACGCTCCAATTGTCTCCCCAGTTAACCCAAAGAGCTGTTTGTCCACTACCGCCCTCACCATCGCCCATGCCGACCGAGAAGTGATTGCGACCAGTTAGCCAACGACCAGAACCTGAATCGTGAGTACCGATTTGGAATCCACCAATCCAGCCTTTATACCCCTCAAGAAGAGTAGATGATACAATGACCGATTGAAGTTGGTTTATAAACGCAGTTTTAGAAGCAAGCGTGTTCGTGAAGATATCGCTTGAAACAAAACGTCTTGCCATGGCCATATCCATGACTAGCTTATCTGCTGTAATTGAATCGGACTTCAAAACCTCTGTGTTTAAGGTCGCAAAGTTCCCTTCACCGACGAATAATCGTTTGAAATAACCGTCAATAGCCGTCAGTTGATCGGCTAAGGTCTTACCTTTGAATCGAATCTTTTCAGCTTCAACCAAAATTTGATTGTTCGTCGCATTGATTTGAGAAACTATTGAACCTGCGCTTGTCAGATTTTGAACGGACCATGAACCAGCTAACTGACTTTGAACCGAGCGAACGGCTTCTTCTGTGTCTTCGGGAGCTTCTTTATAGTCCGTCGCGACAGAACCTCTTTCGAGTTGAACATCT
>NZ_JVLI01000051.1:0-252 GCF_001072315.1 Streptococcus pseudopneumoniae
GAAACACTTATCCTTGGTGGAATACTTACTAACATATGTACATGGTCTGGCATTAAGTGACCCTCGATAATTTCAACTCCTTTATAACTACACAAGCGATGAAATATTTCTCCTAAACTACTTCGATATTGATTATAGATTACTTTTCGTCTATACTTAGGGGTGAACACAATGTGATAGAACAGTGCCACTTTGTGTGCGATAAACTATGTGCCTTTTGTGCCATATTTTTCTCCTTTCGCTTTACAATTG
>NZ_JVLI01000052.1:0-339 GCF_001072315.1 Streptococcus pseudopneumoniae
CAAGTCAAAAATTATTATATAGAAGCAAGAGAGTTATGTAAGATTTATAACAATCCTTTAATGTTGATGAAGATAGAAAATTATTTGAAGGAATTAGATACTGTTTAGTCAATCTTGACATTATAGTTTTTCTGAAACGTTAAATAACCTGTAAGGCTGATAGTGAAATGAATACTATCAGCCTTATAATTATGTGACTATTAGTTCGTCTCGCTCCGCTAGGTGCGAGACAAAAAAACCACCCGCTATGCGGGTGCGCGTCGAAGGTTATACCCAAAAAACTCCAAACGCGATACAATAAAGGTGTTCAAGCCAATTGTAAAGCGAAAGGAGAAAAAT
>NZ_JVLI01000006.1:0-1073 GCF_001072315.1 Streptococcus pseudopneumoniae
TGACAAGGCAGCCGCAGCTAAGATTCAAGCTATTGAAGGCAACGCTAAACTTTCAGAAGCAGAAAAATCAGTAGCCAAAGCAGCAGCTAAGAAAGTCGCTGAAGATGCGAAGAAGGCTATTGAAGCATCTACAAGTCAAGCGGAAGTAGATTCAAACGTAACGAAAGGTACGGACTCTATCTCATCAGTTGCGGAAGTTGGAAAAGATCAGGCTAAGGCAGCAATAGATTCAGCCCTATCTGATAAGGAAACTGTAATTGATAGCAACGCTAAACTTTCAGAAGCAGAAAAATCAGCAGCTAAAGCAGAGGTTAAGAAAGCCGCAGATGAAGCTAAGAAAGCAATCGATGCAGCTACAACTCAAGCAGAAGTAGATAGAATTCTTCGTAATGACATTTACAAAGATGATGCAGCAATTAACGAAGTAGAATCATTTGACTTATCATCTCTATTAGTCAATGGATTTGTCTCTGTTACACAAGGAGAAACTTTAACAGATCAAGAAGTACTATCTAAAGTAAACTTACCGAAGGATGTAGAGGTTATTAAAGTTGAAAAACCTACAACATCAGCGTTAGGTAGACTAGTAGCTAAAGTAACACTTAAGTTATCAGATGGAAGTGTAGAAGAAATCAACGTACCTGTTGAAGTTGTTGCTCCACAAAATCATGGAAATGAAGGAAATGGAGCAAATAACGGCTCTACTAACACTGAAGCGAAAGTGAATAAAGCTAAGTTAGAAGCGGCTATCCATCAATTAGATGAATTTAAGTTTGATGCAGAAACTGCAAAAGAAGCGAATGCACTATCAGCAGATGCTAAGAAAGTATTTGCTAATGCAGACGCAAGCCAAGATGAAGTGGATGCAATGGTGAAACGTATCGAAGACTTCATGGCGAAAGTTGCTCCATCAACTGACCATACAAGCCCAGCTAAGGACCAAGCTACTCAAACACCAGCTGTGGCTCCAGCTACAACTCAAGCAGCAGCTAATGCTAGCCAAGAAGCAACAAATGCGCGTAAAGCAGCTAAAGAATTGCCAAATACAGGTACAGCAGATTCTACTGTAGCTA
>NZ_JVLI01000053.1:0-7004 GCF_001072315.1 Streptococcus pseudopneumoniae
TGCTTTGGAAACAGCTAGAGCGGAAGGTCTTGAACAGGGATTGGAACGTGGTCTTGAGCGTGGTCGAGCAGAAGGTATTGAACAAGGTTTAGAGCGTGGACTTGAACGTGGCCGTGCAGAGGGTATTGAAAAAGGGCGCGAAGAAGGCATTGAAGAGGGATTAAAAGTAGGTTTAGTAAATCTAGTCCGTCAAGGTCTTCTAACACCTGAGGTTGCAAGTGAGCAGTTGGGTATGACAATGGCTGAGTTTGAAACGCTCTTGTAAGGCAATCACAAACAACGGTCAAGAAAACCATTTAGTTAAGATGGCATTCTTGGAATTAAAAAAATATATAGAAACCAGCAAAGACGAGATTCGCAAGTTGTGGTTGGAGTTTTTCGGGAACAAGCTTTAATGAATCCACTGTCTATAAAATGTGAGGTTAGGCATTCAACTATTCTAAAATAATGACAGATTTTTCCTAAGTAAAAGGTAAGATCTGTTTTTTTATTTATATTAAATTTTATATTTAATGGTCCGGAAACGCTGTTATGACAACACTTGTATATATATATATATATATATATATAATTCGTAAAAAGATCCCAAAATATGCTATATTATAGGGTTTTAAACTTAAGATAATGTTCAGGAGATTGATTGATTTTCTATTTAAAAAGTGTTAGTATAGTAATGAAACATTATGTTTCAAAGATTTTTAATGTAGTCTATTGAGACAATAGAAAGGATATGCTTATGTTTGGAAAAAGGCATAAGGATAACGGGGAAAAAGTCTTTCGTTATTCGATAAGAAAGTACCATTTTGGTGCTGCTAGTGTCGCGATTGCGGCATTGATATTTTTTGCAAATGGTGTAGCTCAGGCTGAAACGTTACCAGTAAGACCTGAAACGGCCAATGTGCAATCTTCTCCTGAGGGAGAGCTTTCAGATTCGGGAGGCAGAGCAGTCTCGGAAGTCCAACCTGCTGAACAACCTAAAGTATTGACTCAGTCAGTCAACAAGGATGCGCTTCGTATAGCCATCGGAAATTTGAGTGACGTAGTCAGAAAAGTAGAATCAAGCAAGCTAGTCGCTCTTGAATCTCAGCTCACTCAAGTGGTTGAAGAAAGCAAACGCTTACTTGAAGATGGAGGTGTTACAGAGCAAGCTGTTGCAACAGAGGTAGAGACTATCAACTCTTTGATAAGAGAGGTCGAAAAGCTCCTTCCAAAATCTGAGCCAACTGTAGATGAGCCTGCTGATAAAAAGGATAAAGAAGCTTCTATCGAGCATCCTAAGGATGAGAAGAAAGTGGTTTCTGATCAAGAAAAATCTAAAAAAGATTTATCTATAGTTGACAAAGCCAAATTAAACGAGGACAAGGCTGCGGTTAATCAGGGATCAGAAGATAGACTAACTTCGAATCCTAATAAAGTAGCTAAAAAAGAATTGCCAACATATAGCAATGAAAATGATGGGGCAACGAACCTATCAAATGAGCTTTACTTTATCTATGGAGAACTGAAGAAGGCTAATACTGATACGAGTAAAATCCAAGAGGTTAAAGATGCATATGATAGGATCAATAATGCTATCCCTCTAGCTAATAACGGTGTTGTCAATCAAGCAATCTTTGATGCTGCTTTAGTAGATCTAAAGAAGGCTCGTGATTTGATTGAGTCTGTACTTAACGGTAAAACAACAGATGATTCTACAACTACACCGGTAAACCCTCAGCCTCGTAGTAGCGATGAAGAGTTAGCGAGCCGTGGAAGAGGTCGTACTAGAACAACACGTAGCGTTCGTGTTGGTACTGATAATTATGCCAATTCTCTAGAGTCCTTCTTCGAAGATGGGAAAAAGGGAAATTCACCATATGACAAGTATACTTATTACTTCTATTCAAGAAGACAACTTGGTGTTCAAGATGGTGTTAACAGAAATGTCAATGAGGGTAGAGAGTATATTTATGCAGATGTCACTAGTACAGATGATGGTTTTAGATGGGATATCTATGTCAACAAGGGACATCACACCATAGCTCGTGCACCTGTATGGTTCACAATCCCTTCGGGTCAGGAATACAAACCAGGTACAGCAACTGTTTCGGTTACAACTCCAGACGGGAATACTACCGCTTATAGTCCTAATAGTGGCAACTTATTGGATATGCTTAGAATCGGGGAACTCGGTTTTTATAATCAAACTCAAGGGACGCCACAAAATTCAGGAGTCCAGAAAAACGGAGGTGTTGCCCAAGCTCAAGGCCTTACTGTAGGGAGTTTAGATGCATTAGCTCGTCAAGAACATAGAACAGGGCTTGGGAAAGGTCCATATGGTAAGAATCTTGAGAGCCAGGCTGAAAAAAACTTATCTGCAAAGAAATTTGATGCTATAAATGGAAGCGGTGGTAAACTTTATTACTTTGAAATGAGTAACCGAAAAGATTCTTATCACTTCTCATTTGAAACAAGAGGGAATAATGACATCAATAAACTGGCTTATGCAGTTGGTGCTAAGGGTGTGAAAGCAGAGACTAATGTTAACACCCTATTCCTTGTTGACCAGTTTTATGCTCGTACCAATGGAGAAATTGATGATACAGACCGTTTTAAATTCAAAATAAAGGGTAATGGATATTTTAAGATTAATCAAAATACCGTAAACTCTATTTTTGTTCCAGGAAATGAAGGCTACGTAAGTACTGTAAATGGAATTATTTATAAAAACAGAGGTAGTTTTGCTGACAAACCCTTTGAAAATATGGTCGATGGTGTTTTGACGTATAACAGCTCTGGTTATTATACAGACTATCGAAATATAGATACGACTTCTTATGGTGACTACTATAGAGAAGACGGTTCGATGTGGGAAAAACAAGCAGGGAAAGGTGAAGCGAACAGAAGAGGTCAAGACTTCCAGCTCTTTAAAGACTCAAACGGAGCTATTACAAATGTCAGTAGAGAAGGATTGACTTTAGATGCCATTTCTACTCCTGGAGTACATACTTATCGGTATAACCGATCATTTAATGATGGTTCTCACGATACAGGGAAGTTTAGCTTTGTCACTAAGCCGAAGACACCGACTCTGACGACTGATTTGGCGCGCCAAGCTGGTAAGACCATAAATATCCAAGCCAGCAACGGAACCAACGGTTTTGACATGAGACTGTATAAACGTGCTGCCAATGGTTCTCTAACAGAAGTGCTCGGTGCAAATGGAAAACCTCTGATTGCTAAGGCAGGAGCTAACGGTGTTGCAACCTTTACTAATGTTAAAGTTGAAGAAGCAGACTATGTTGTAAAAACTGTTGTAGAAGGTGATTGGGTCGATTATAATAACACTCGTCGTAAGACGGTTGAATCAGATGAATCAAACAGAAGAACTGCAACGGACGGACTTCCGCCAGTAGTTAGTGTAAATGGAACTACGCTTCCGACAAGTAAAAATAATTCAAACCTTGTTTTATATGAAGTTACTCAGGGAGAAAGATTCAACCCGACTATCAAAGTATGGGATAATTCAGGAAAAATCAATAGTCTATCTATTGCCAATACACCAGGTGGGGTTAATAAAGAAAAGTTCCGTCAAGATTTCCGTAACCAAACAACAGCTACGGAAGCTACTCCATACACCGCTCCAACCCTTGAGGGTACAGTTGCTAATAATCAAACTCCAGGAATCCATATAGCGGAAATTAGTACTTCGGATGCCAATGGGAATTCACAAACTTATTACTTTAACTACAAAGTTAAACCAGTAGCACCAACGGTAACAACAGGTTCAGTTACAGAACTTCTCTCAACTGCACGTAGTATTTCAGGTACAGGTATTGCGGGCTCAACTGTACAAATCACTTTACAAAATGATACAGTTGTATCTACTACAGTTCAGCCTAATGGAACTTGGACTTATAACTTAACGTCTAATCAAGTTTTAACGCAAAATATTAAGCAAGATGCGACTACAAAATCTACAAAAGGTATCTCAGTTAAGCAAGTTACTAATGGAGTTGAATCAGAATCAAGAGCCGTTGGTATTAGAGTTGGTGATTCAACGATTGACACACCAGTACAAGCAGGGCGTGACATCACAGTTCATATACCTCACGATGTAAGCCGCTTCTATTTGAACGTTGGAGATAACTTTGAATACGGTGTAGAAAAGACAGGAGGCACTTGGCGATTACTTAATGGTAAAGATTCTGCAACAGATTTGATAGAGGAATCCAGCAGCAATCCATCATTGAAGACCCTTCGCTTCCACATAAAAGATTCGCATACGAAAAATAATATTCCGTACACTATTCCATCAGGCGGTAACAAATTAAGACTTCGTACCCACTATGACAACTCATCAAATAATCCTTCAGCAGATTGGGCTGTAGCAGGAGAAGCAACTAATACAGCACCAACTCTTGCCGTGAAAGCAGCAAATAAGCATGATTACACTGCGGATGGTAGCTTGACATTGGCGGGCTTGAAAGGCTTGGTTACAGTAACAGATCCGGAAGATAACGCGAATAAGACAGTGGGCAATACTGCGACGGATAATCTAACAGTTACTATTAAGAAAAATGGTCAACCATTTACTTTAGCAGATGGTTCGTATTTGAAAGAGGGTACCTATACTCTTACTTATGCGACAACAGACGCGGCAGGTGCAGTAGCGAGAACAGTTGAGCATACTATAAATGTTTCTTCTCTAGCTACTTCTCAAAGGAACTCCATTTTATATCCTACTGAAGCACAAAAAGTAGTGTACGGAACGAGTGATGTGACAGGTAGAAACTTCACATCAGAAGCCAAGACGCGTTTTGCAGATAAAATGCGGGAAGTGAATCAAAACAATCGCAACCTACCAATAATCAATGGTCAGGGCGTGACATTTACTGCAGGCACAACGAATGAAGATGCCAAAACTGTAGTAGTGACCTTCCCAGATGGCTCAACTATTGATGTTCCAAGCTCTAAGGTAGCAAAACCGGAAGCGCCGACGATTACTACAACTTCTGGTGATAAACTGAGAGACACAGATCGTACAATTTCAGGTACGGTTGTTGGTAATGCTTCCAAGGTGACACTTCGTTTCCAAGATAATACAGAAGTGGATGTTATACCAACTAATGGTACATGGACTTACATGCTACCAGAAGGTAAGTACCTACACCAAACAGAACAAGCTAACAAAGCTGGTTATTCGGCAACTAAAGTTACAGTAACTCAAACAGCCCTTGGTCAAACAAGTGATGCTAGGGAATATGGTGTTGTAGAGAATCGTACGTTTGAAGGTAAAACTGTCAAACAAATCGTAGGGAATGCTGCACTTACTGAATTGAGCAATCATCCAGAACGTGTCTTGGTCTATAAAGAAAATGGACAAACAGCAACCCTTCCAAACTACTTGACTGCTACTTGGAAAGACACACCTGACTTTACGACAGTAGGTACACACACTGCAACCCTGCTCATCTCTGAAAAGACAGGCACGAATAATCAAACAAGACCAGTAACGGAAGTAACAGTACCAGTAACGATTTATCCAACAGCTGTGGCGAAACAAGATTCATTCCCAACTGTTTCAGAAAAGGATCATAATCCTAAAGATGGTGTGAAACCTACTACTCCACTACCAAAGGGAGAGCAGGCAGAAAATTATATTCAATTTAAAAATGGAAATAATGGAAATGTAAGTAAGCCTAATGGTGTTACAGTAGAATGGGAAAGTAAGCCAGTCACTACTACTCCAAATCCTAACCAAACTGGACGTGTTAAAATCACATATGCAATCACAAATGCTGACGGACAAGAGACTAGCGCTATTGAGTATGTTGATGTAAAAGTCCCTGTTTTACACGTTACACCGAGAAAGACAGAAGTAGTTGCGACGTTTGGAGGAAACTTTGAAAGTACATCTAACAATTCTTCTACATATTATGATAACAACGGCAAGTGGACTTCTTCGGTTTGGAAATCTTCATCTGGTAACGGTTGGTCAGAGTATGGATCGTATATTAGAAGCGCTGAGAAGCAAGCCACAAATTACCTAGGAAAAGTTAAAGATAGAATTCGCGCTTACGTTTCAGATAAAACCTCCGCTAATTGGGATTTGTATGAGGAATTTGATGTAACATTTACTGTCAAACCATTAACACCGACAGTAGAAGGGGCAACAACCGGTGCCACAAGCTTGACAGTCAACAACGTGAACAGCGGAACAACTGTAGAACTTTATGATGTAACTGACGCCACTAAAAATCCTGTTAAGATTGGTGAAAAAGCGGTGGATAAAGAAGGTAACTATGATAAGAAAGATAGTATTTCAGTTCCGCTAAATCAAAGTCTTGCTGCAGGTAGAAAAATTATCGCCAAAGTTGTGCATACTTCTGGTAGTGATAGAACAGAATCTGATAGCAGCCCAGAAGTCGTTATTAAATATCCGAAACCAGCAGAGTTGACTCATGAGAACAAGCAAAATGGTACAACTCGTATTAAGTTACCAGATGATGCGGATAAGGTTGTCTTTACAATCCCTGGCGATCACCAGTCAAATAATGTGATTGTCACACATTCAGAAAGGGATGGATGGACAGTACCAGCTAACTCTGTACTTACAAAAGATGGTGACTACTTAGTTGTTAACTCGAAAGATGTTGGAGGAACTCGCAAGATTACAGCTGTCACCACTAAAGGTGATGGAAATCTTAAGAGTGAAGAAACAGCAACGTCAATTCCGGTGCCTGAACATACAGTGACGACTAAGATGATTGCAAAAGCAGTCGGCGAAAATCCTACAAATGAAGAGTTACTTGCTGCGGTAGATGTAGTTAACAAACACTCAACTGCACTGAAAGAAGGAACACAATATCCAACTACACTAGGTAAACATATTCTTGACGTTGTTGTAACATACGCAGATCAAAGTACAGAAAACGTAAGAGTACCGTATGTGGTGAAACCGAAAGATACTGTTGTCTACAGCAAAGAAGGCGATGATGTCGTTAAGACAACAACAACTCACA
>NZ_JVLI01000054.1:0-28018 GCF_001072315.1 Streptococcus pseudopneumoniae
ATCTACAACCTCAAAACAGTGTTTTGAGCTGACTTCGTCAGTCTTATCTACAACCTCAAAACAATGTTTTGAGCAGCCTGCGGCTAGCTTCCTAGTTTGCTCTTTGATTTTCATGGAGTATTACCTCTAAGTATAAACGAAAAATCATCTATAATCAATATCGAAGTAGTTTATCACATTCGAATCACAAAAAATTTTAAAAATTTTAAAAAATGGCAATATTTGTTAACAAGGCTTTCCTAGTTTGTTATAATGTAGTTGTAATTGATTAAGATTGGTAATCAAAAAATAAAGAGGGGAATGTTATGAATAAGAAATATAACATAGTTCTATTTTTGTTGTTTATAGTTTATTTATTTGGATATTTTTCAATTTCAAAAACGTTAATTCCTATAATGTGTGTGATCCAAGTATTTTTGATAGAAAATATATTTAGAATTCGAAATAGAATGATGCAGATAGGTGAAATTTTAATTATTGTTGCTTCTATAATATTATTTATTGATGGTATATTGAGTTTGTAACAAAAGGCTTTTCTATAAAATTAAATTTTCCAGATACCTGCTGAAGCTGATTTATATCCTCATATTTCTTCTACTATCTTCGTCACTAAATTTGACAGACATATATTGCTGATACAGCCTCTCTAGCTACAATCTCAAAGTTAATACTCTTCGAAAATCTCTTCAAACCACGTCAGCTTTGCCTTGCCGTACTCAAGTACAGCCTGCGGCTAGCTTCCAAGTTTGCTCTTTGATTTTTGTTGATAAAAAGAAATGCTCCTCCAAGACGGAAGAGCATCTTTTATTGTGATTTTGATTCGGTTTCTGCAGACTCGGGGTGGAGTTCTTGGTAACTTGGTGCCTTGAAAAGGTCAGTACTGGTTTTACCTTGTCGTTGGCTAAAGAGACTGGTTGACTGACTACCTTTTTCCTGTTCAATTTTTTGCAGAATTGGTAAGGAATTGAGATAAGAAATGCTTTCTGTATCAACTTTTCCAAGATGATCTTTTTGGTAGAAACGGATCAAATCTCCAGTTTGAATCTGGTCGCTGATTTTCAGCTGTTGACTAGCTGTTTGCCGAACACTTTCTAGTTCAGTTTGAGCTTGTTCATCAAGATTGCTGATTTCAAGACCACTCTCAGTATAGTAGGTACGTCCGTCATAACTAGTGTATTTAGGTGTGACGAAGGAATTAGCAGTTCGAAAGGCAACGATTTCTTGGTGGTCTGGAGACAGAAGGTCTTGGCCGACTTGAAGGAAGGAATTGGACTCAATCCCAAGGAGGTGTTCGAGAGTCGGTAAGATATCGATTTGCCCACCGTAGGTATTGATGATTTGTCCTTTTTCATAGCCAGGCATGACCACCATAAAAGGCACTCGTTGCAACATGGCATTGTCGTAATTCGACCAGTTCTCAGAAGTCTTGCCAATCAAGGGAGCCAGCTCAGGATTTCGGGAGTTGGAAATACCATAATGGTCTCCGTAGATGACGATGATGGATTTTTCATAGAGGCCACTTTCTTTGAGATAGTCAAAGAAGGCCTTGATAGCACTATCCAGGTAGTTAGCTGTTTGGAAGTAGCCGTTGATTGTTTCATCTTTGGTTTTAGCCAGTGGGAAACCAAGCTCATTGCCTGTCAGATTGCTGGCATAGGGATAGTGATTGGACACCGTGATATACTTGGCATAAAAAGGTTGCTGCAAATGCTCCAGATACTGGATAGAATCTTTCATCATGATTTTATCATTTAAACCATATTGGAAAGAATTGCTACTGTCTTGCTTGGTAAAATAGGAAGCATCAAAGAAGTATTGGTAGCCCCATTGTTTATAGGTCGTATTTCGATTCCAGAAGGTCCCGATATTACCGTGAAAGACGGCACTCGATTGATAGCCGTTTTTTGATAGGATAAAAGGAGCAGCCTGCTGGGTATTGGTACCACCGTAATTGACCATGAAAGAACCTTGGTCAAGTCCAAACAAACCAGTCTCCAGCATGGTTTCCGCATCTGAGGTCTTACCAGCCTTGACTTGGTTAAAGATATTCGAAAAGGCTAGGGTTGATTGCGAATGGTAGAGGGAGTTGAGGAAGGGAGTGACTTCATGCTCAGTTCCATCTATGTTGAGTTTATAGTCCAGTAGGAACTGCTGAAAACTCTCCAAGTGGAGATAAATCACATTTTTTCCTTTGGCCAAGCCAAAATAGTCTGGATTGGGCTTAGCCGAATGCTCTTGAATATAATCTGTAATAGGTTGAAGATCAGTCTCAGAAGCCTTGGCACGTTCCTTGTTTGCACTGTAGGATTGGTTGGCACTATAGCCTAAAAAGGCGGGCAAACTGAGGGCGCGGACAACATAATAATTAGAAAATCCTCTTGATAGGAGATCGGGACGCTCAATTTCAGCCAAGAAAAGGTTAGCTGAAAAGAGCAGGGCCGAGAGAGCAGTGATGGCAACACTGGAGCGGAATTTGAAAGGTCTCCTATCCAACTGGATGAATTTTTTATAGAAAAGGAAAGCCAGCAATGGGAAATCCATAAAATAGATGAAATCCCAAAAGCGCAGTAACTCTAGTTCTGCAGTACCAACAGATACCTTGCTGACCACCTTCATGGTATTAGCCGTGATAAAGTCGCTAAATTCTCGATAGTAAAAGACATTGGAATAAAGCCAAATGAATAAAAGGCTATAAATAGCTATACTCAGGCTATAAAAAATCTTGGTTGAGCGAGCATAGAGGGCTAGAGCCAGCAGGAGTAGCCCCAAAGGAAGGGGATTGAAAAAGGCGATAAAGGCAAGGTAATTTCCCTGCAACTTGCCCACTTGAATATCTAAATTAAAGTCAACGGCATAGGCTAATAAGGTTTTGAGCCAATATAGGATTAAAAGGGTTAGGACAAAACCCAGTCTGGTACCGATGGCTTTTTGGATTTTGTTAAAATTGCTTTTCACACATTTACTTCCTAATTTTTTATTAGTATTAGTATACCATTTTTTAAAAGAAGAGTAAAAAAGCAAGGGTAGTTTCTTTTTTGAGAATTGGCTAAAAGTTTGATATAATGGTAGTTATGAATAGAATAAGAGTCAGCAAAAGGGTTGAAAAGAAGCTCGCTAAGGGGCTAGTTTTACTAGAAGCCAGTGATCTTGAGAATGTCAATCTTAAGGATCAGGAAGTAGAAGTGCAGAGTCAGGAAGGAAACTTTCTTGGTACTGCCTACCTTTCTCAGCAAAACAAGGGCTTGGGCTGGTTTGTTAGTAAGGACAAGGTGGTCTTCAATCAAGCTTTCTTTGAAACACTATTTAGACAAGCTAAAGAAAAGAGAAGCGCCTACTATCAAGATGATTTGACAACTGCCTTTCGTCTCTTTAATCAAGAGGGAGATGGCTTTGGGGGTCTGACAGTGGACCTCTATGGTGACTATGTCGTCTTTTCTTGGTATAACTCTTATGTTTATCAGATTCGCAAGGTTATCTCAGAAGCTTTTAGACAGGTTTTTCCTGAGGTGTTAGGGGCCTATGAGAAAATACGCTTTAAGGGTTTGGACTATGAATCAGCCCATGTTTATGGTCAAGAAGCACCTGACTTTTTCACTGTTCTGGAAAATGGTGTCTTGTATCAGGTCTTTATGAATGATGGCTTGATGACAGGGATTTTCCTAGACCAGCACGAGGTTCGTGGGAGCTTGGTTGATGGGTTGGCTATGGGTAAATCCTTGCTCAATATGTTTTCCTACACAGCAGCCTTTTCAGTAGCTGCGGCCATGGGGGGAGCTATCCAGACAACTTCTGTTGACCTAGCCAAACGTTCACGAGAATTGTCTCAAGCGCATTTTCAGGCAAATGGGCTCAGCACAGACGACCATCGTTTTGTGGTCATGGATGTCTTTGAATATTTCAAGTATGCCAAGCGAAAAGGCTTGACCTACGATGTGATTGTCCTAGATCCGCCTAGCTTTGCTCGGAACAAAAAACAGACCTTCTCTGTGGCCAAGGATTATCACAAGTTGATTTCCCAGAGTCTTGAGATTTTAAATCCGGGCGGTATTATTATTGCCAGCACCAATGCTGCCAATGTTTCCCGTCAGAAATTTACAGAACAAATTGATAAAGGCTTTGCAGGAAGAAGTTACCAGATTTTAAACAAATACGGTCTTCCAGCAGATTTCGCCTATAATAAAAAAGATGAAAGTAGTAATTACCTCAAGGTGATTAGTATGAAGGTTAGTAAATGAAATTAATCGTTTCAGTAATGCCAAGAAGTTTAGAGGAGGCTCAGGCACTGGATGCCACGAAGTATCTGGATGCCGACATCATTGAATGGCGGGCCGACTATCTGCCTAAGGAAGCGATTTTGCAGGTGGCTCCAGCTATTTTTGAAAAATTCGCAGGTCGTGAGTTGGTTTTCACTTTGCGAACTCGTGATGAAGGGGGAGAAATTGACCTTTCTCCAGAAGAATATATCCATCTCATCAAGGAAGTGGCGCAACTCTATCAACCAGACTATATTGATTTTGAGTACTATAGCTACAAAGATGTTTTTGAAGAAATGCTGGATTTTCCAAATCTCGTTTTGAGTTACCACAATTTCCAAGAAACACCTGAAAATATGATGGAAATCTTGTCAGAGTTGACGAGCCTAAATCCAAAACTTGTCAAGGTTGCGGTGATGGCTCACACGGAGCAGGATGTATTAGACTTGATGAACTATACACGAGGCTTTAAAACCCTCAATCCTGAACAGGAATATGTGACTATTTCTATGGGCAAGGTGGGCAAGGTATCTCGTATCACTGCGGATGTGACGGGTTCTAGCTGGTCCTTTGCCAGTCTAGATGAGGCTAGTGCTCCTGGTCAGATTTCTCTAGCTAGCATGAAAAAAATCAGGGAGATTTTGGATGAAGCTTGATGGCTATACACGTTTAGCTGCAGTTGTTGCAAATCCTATTAAACATTCTATTTCTCCCTTCATCCACAATAGGGCCTTTGAGGCGACAGCTACCAACGGTGTTTATGTGGCTTGGGAGATTGAAACGAGTGACTTGGCAGAAACGGTGGACAATATTCGTCGCTACCAGATGTTTGGAATCAATCTGTCCATGCCCTATAAGGAGCAAGTGATTCCTTATTTGGATGAGCTGAGTGACGAAGCGCGCTTGATCGGTGCGGTCAATACGGTTGTCAATCATAATGGCAATTTAATTGGATATAATACAGATGGCAAGGGATTTTTTAAGAGCTTGCCTTCTTTTACAATTACAGGTAAGAAGATGACCCTGCTGGGTGCAGGTGGTGCGGCTAAATCCATTCTGGCGCAAGCTATTTTGGATGGCGTTAGTCAGATTTCGGTCTTTGTTCGTTCAGTTTCTATGGAAAAAACAAGACCTTACCTAGACAAGTTACAGGAGCAGACAGGCTTTAAAGTGGACTTGTATGCTTTAGAAGATGTTTCGGAACTGCAAGCAAGGATTGCTGAGTCGGATTTACTGGTCAATGCGACCAGTGTGGGTATGGATGGTAAATCATCCCCACTTCCTGAAAGCATAGTCTTACCGGAAACTCTCTTGGTGGCAGATATTATTTATCAACCCTTTGAAACCTCATTTTTGAAATGGGCTAGAAGTCAGGGAAATCCCGCCGTCAATGGTCTGGGAATGTTGCTTTATCAAGCTGCAGAAGCTTTTCAACTGTGGACAGGCAAGGAAATGCCGACAGAAGAAATTTGGCAGTCTTTAATAGAAAAATACCAATAAAGAAAGGGAGATTCTCCTATGAAAATCAGAATCGATATTCCTCATCATCCTTATGATATTCAGATTGAAAAAGGTTGTCTGGCCCAGGCTGGTCAGTGGTTGCGAGAACTCTGGCAACCGCAAAAAGTGGTCATTGTGACAGACAACCATGTAGCTTCTCTTTATGCAGAGAAGGTCAAGCTCAGCCTAGAAGATGCTGGTTTTCAGGTAGCAGTATTTGACTTTTTAGAAGGCGAAGAAAGAAAGAATTTAACTACTGTTCAGAAAGTCTATGAATTTTTAGTCAAGCAAGGACTGACTCGTAGCGATGGGATCGTGGCTCTCGGTGGCGGTGTCGTTGGGGACCTGGCTGGTTTTGTAGCCTCTACCTATATGCGGGGTATTCATTTTGTTCAGATTCCGACTAGTTTGACAGCCCAGGTGGATTCGTCTATCGGTGGAAAGACAGGCGTTAACACTCCGTTTGCTAAAAATATGGTGGGTACCTTTGCCCAACCAGATGGGGTTCTGATTGATCCACTTGTCCTCGAAACGCTTGGAAAAAGAGAGTTGATTGAAGGGATGGGGGAGGTCATCAAGTATGGCTTGATTGAGGATCCAGAACTTTGGGCTCTTTTGACGGAGCTGGATGGTTCTGTTGAGTGCATTCTGGAACATGCAGAGACTTTGATTGAACATTCTTGTCAGGTCAAGCGCAAGATGGTAGTTGAGGATGAGCTGGATAACGGTGTTCGACTTTACCTCAATTTTGGCCATACAATTGGCCATGCCATTGAAGCGACGGCCGGTTATGGAAAAGTCATGCATGGTGAAGCTGTGACCATGGGAATGGTACAGATTTCCAAGGTGGCTGAGGCAAAAGGCCTCATGCCAGCTGGCATTACCCAGTCCATCACAGCTATGTGTCAGAAATTTGGACTACCTGTTGACTATGAAAACTGGGATGTTGATAAGCTTTATCAGGCTTTGACTCATGATAAGAAAGCGCGTGGCAATACCTTGAAATTGGTCTTGGTACCAGAGCTTGGTTCAGCGACCATTCACCCAGTTTCTCTGGAAGAGGTGAAAGACTACTTGGTAAAATAAGGAGAGTGTATGAGATATTTAACTGCAGGAGAATCACACGGTCCCCGTCTGACGGCTATCATTGAAGGAATTCCAGCTGGACTACCTTTGACAGCAGAGGATATCAATGAGGACCTTAAACGCCGTCAGGGTGGTTACGGTCGTGGTGGCCGTATGAAGATTGAGAGCGACCAAGTTGTCTTTACTTCAGGCGTTCGTCATGGGAAGACGACAGGGGCTCCCATTACCATGGATGTCATCAATAAGGACCACCAAAAATGGCTGGATATTATGTCTGCGGAAGACATTGAAGAGCGACTTAAAAGCAAACGAAAAATCACCCATCCTCGCCCAGGACATGCCGATTTGGTTGGGGGCATCAAGTACCGTTTTGATGATTTGCGTAATTCCTTGGAGCGCTCATCAGCTCGTGAAACCACCATGCGGGTGGCAGTTGGGGCAGTAGCCAAACGCCTCTTGGCTGAGCTGGATATGGAGATTGCCAACCATGTCGTAGTCTTTGGTGGCAAGGAAATCGATGTACCTGAAAATCTGACAGTCGCTGAGATTAAGGAAAGAGCTGCCCAGTCTGAAGTTTCTATTGTCAACCAAGAACGAGAACAGGAAATCAAGGACTATATTGACCAAATCAAGCGTGACGGTGATACCATCGGTGGGGTTGTGGAGATAGTCGTTGGAGGTGTTCCAGTTGGTCTTGGTTCCTATGTCCAATGGGACAGAAAATTGGATGCGCGATTGGCCCAAGCAGTTGTCTCTATCAATGCCTTTAAAGGAGTGGAATTTGGTCTTGGATTTGAAGCTGGTTACCGTAAAGGTAGTCAAGTCATGGACGAAATTCTCTGGTCCAAAGAAGACGGCTATACTCGTCGTACTAACAATCTGGGTGGCTTTGAAGGTGGTATGACTAATGGGCAACCCATCGTTGTTCGTGGCGTCATGAAACCCATTCCTACTCTATACAAACCACTCATGAGTGTGGATATCGAAACCCATGAACCCTACAAGGCAACCGTGGAGAGAAGTGATCCGACCGCTCTTCCAGCTGCAGGAGTGGTTATGGAAGCTGTTGTGGCAACGGTTCTGGCACAAGAAATCCTTGAAAAATTCTCATCAGACAATCTAGAGGAATTAAAAGAAGCGGTAGCCAAACACCGAGACTATACAAAGAACTATTAAGGAGTTCCTATGGCAAAAACAGTCTATATCGCAGGTCTTGGTTTGATCGGTGCCTCGATGGCACTTGGTATCAAACGCGATCATCCAGATTATGAAATTTTAGGTTATAATCGCAGTCAAGCTTCGAGAGATATCGCCTTGAAAGAAGGCATGATTGACCGTGCAACGGATGATTTTGCCAGTTTTGCTCCTTTGGCAGATATTATCATCCTCAGTTTGCCAATCAAACAAACCATTGCTTTCATTAAGGAGTTGGCCGACTTGGACTTGAAAGAGGGAGTGATTATTTCAGATGCTGGTTCGACCAAGTCAGCCATTGTGGATGCGGCGGAGCAGTATTTGGCTGGTAAGCCTGTTCGTTTTGTTGGTGCTCATCCTATGGCTGGTAGTCACAAGACAGGGGCCGCCTCTGCAGATGTCAATCTCTTTGAAAATGCCTACTATATCTTTACACCTTCGAGCCTGACAAGTCCTGATACACTTGAGGAAATGAAGAATCTGCTTTCAGGTCTCCATGCTCGCTTTATCGAGATTGATGCCAAGGAGCATGATCGTGTGACTTCTCAGATTAGCCATTTTCCACATATTCTGGCTTCCAGTCTCATGGAGCAGACCGCTGTCTATGCTCAAGAACATGAGATGGCAAGGCGCTTTGCGGCAGGTGGTTTTCGAGATATGACCCGAATTGCGGAAAGCGAGCCAGGTATGTGGACCTCCATTCTCTTGTCCAATCGTGAAACCATTCTGGATCGAATTGAGGATTTTAAGGAACGTTTGGAAGCGATTGGTCAGGCCATTAGTAAGGGGGATGAAGAGCAAATTTGGAACTTTTTTAACCAAGCGCGTGAGCAACGTCAGGCCATGGAAATTCATAAACGTGGCGGTGTGGATAGCTCTTACGACCTCTATGTCGATGTTCCCGATGAAGAAGATGTCATCTTGAGGATTTTGGAATTGCTACGTGGAACTTCCTTGGTCAATATTCATATCAACGAGGAAAATCGTGAGGATATTCACGGGATTCTACAAATTTCATTTAAAAATGCTCAAGACTTAGAAAGAGCTGAGCATCTCATAACAGAAAATACCGACTACACAGTCGTTGTCAAATAAGGAGAACATCATGTCAAATATTTACGATAGTGCAAATGAACTCAGTCGCGGTCTACGCGAATTACCAGAATACAAGGCTGTCAAAGCAGCTAAAGATGCTATTGCAGCAGATGCTGAGGCGAGCAAAATTTTTACAGAATATCTTGCCTTTCAAGAGGAAATTCAAAAACTAGCACAGACAGGGCAAATGCCAGATGCTTCCTTCCAAGCTAAAATGGAAGGCTTTGGTAAGCAGATTCAGGGGAACAGCCTCTTGTCAGAATTCTTTACCAAGCAACAACAATTGGCCATTTACCTTTCTGACATTGAAAAAATTGTTTTCGAACCAGTTTCAGAATTGCTAAAATAAGAAAATAACTATCATAAAGTCAGGAATTTTTAAGGAATTTCTGGCTTTTTATGATAAAATAGGTAAAAGTATTGCAAGTATGAGGTCCAGTATGAAACTAAAAACAAACATTAGCCACTTACACGGCAGTATCCGAGTTCCAGGTGACAAGTCTATCAGCCACCGTTCCATTATCTTTGGAAGTTTGGCTGAGGGTGAGACCAAGGTTTATGATATTCTGCGAGGTGAAGACGTTCTTTCGACCATGCAGGTTTTTCGTGATCTTGGTGTTGAAATTGAGGATAAAGATGGGGTTATTACCATTCAAGGTGTAGGTATGGACGGCTTAAAAGCTCCGCAAAATGCCCTTGATATGGGAAATTCTGGCACCTCGATTCGCCTGATTTCAGGTGTCCTTGCTGGTGCAGATTTTGAAGTAGAGATGTTCGGAGACGACAGTCTATCCAAACGCCCTATGGATCGTGTGACTATTCCACTGAAAAAAATGGGCGTCAGCATTTCAGGGCAAACTGAACGAGACCTGCCTCCCCTTCACTTAAAAGGGACGAAAAACCTAAAACCTATTCATTATGAGTTACCAATTGCCTCTGCCCAAGTCAAGTCAGCCTTGATGTTTTCAGCCTTGCAGGCTCAGGGGAAGTCTGTTATTATCGAAAAAGAATGCACCCGTAATCATACTGAAGATATGTTGCAACAGTTTGGTGGCCATTTAAGTGTAGAGGGCAAGAAAATCACAGTCCAAGGACCGCAAAAATTGACAGGACAAAAGGTGGTTGTTCCAGGAGATATTTCCAGTGCAGCCTTTTGGTTAGTCGCAGGTTTGATTGTTCCAAATTCTCGTTTAGTGCTGCAGAATGTGGGGATCAACGAAACGCGTACCGGTATTATTGATGTCATTCGCGCCATGGGTGGAAAATTGGAAATAACTGAAATCGATCCAGTCGCTAAATCTGCTACCTTGACTGTTGAGTCTTCTAACTTGAAAGGAACAGAGATTGGCGGTGCTTTGATTCCACGATTGATTGATGAATTGCCCATTATTGCCCTGCTTGCGACCCAAGCTCAAGGTATAACAGTTATTAAGGATGCTGAGGAACTTAAGGTTAAGGAAACAGACCGCATTCAGGTTGTGGCAGACGCTTTAAATAGCATGGGTGCAGATATCACACCTACAGCAGATGGAATGATTATCAAAGGAAAATCAGCCCTTCACGGTGCTAGAGTCAATACTTTTGGTGACCACCGTATCGGCATGATGACAGCTATCGCAGCCCTCTTGGTTGCAGATGGAGAAGTGGAACTTGACCGTGCTGAAGCCATCAATACCAGCTATCCTAGCTTCTTTGATGATTTGGAGAACTTGATTCATGGCTAAGGTATTACTAGGATTTATGGGAGCTGGCAAGTCCACTATTGCAAGAGGATTGGATCCAGACTACCTTGATATGGATTCTCTGATTGAGAAACGCTTAGGCATGTCCATTGCGAATTTTTTTGCTGAAAAGGGAGAATCAGCCTTTCGACAGGTAGAGTCAGAAGTCCTAGCTGATTTACTACAAAGAGACCAAGTTGTGTCAACTGGAGGAGGAGTGGTTATTTCTCAGAGAAATCGTGACTTACTCAAGACTAATGCAGATAATATCTACCTGAAAGCTGATTTTGAAACCCTCTACCAACGTATCGCAGCTGATAAGGACAATCAGCGACCGCTTTTTCTAAATAATAGCAAGGATGAACTAGCATCTATTTTTCAAGAAAGACAGGCCTGGTATGATGAAGTGGCTAGTCGGATTTTGGATGTGACCAAGCTAAGTCCAGAGGAAATTATAGAGGAATTGAGATGAAAATTGCTTATCTAGGTCCCAAGGGATCATTTTCACACCACGTTGTGCAGACAGCTTTTCCTCAGGAGGAATTGCAGGCTTTTGCAAACATTACAGATGTCATCAAGGCCTATGAGCAAGGCTTGGTGGACTATTCTGTGGTGCCAGTTGAAAATTCTATCGAGGGTAGTGTTCATGAAACCTTGGACTACCTTTTTCATCAGGCTCGCATTCAAGCAGTAGCAGAAATCGTTCAGCCTATTCATCAGCAGTTGATGGTGGTTCCAGGTCATACTAAGATTGAAAAGATTTTTTCTCATCCACAGGCCTTAGCTCAAGGAAAGAAATTCATCGATGAACAGTATCCAGAGGCTCAAATCGAGGTAACAGCTAGTACAGCCTATGCGGCCCGTTTTATTTCCGAACATCCAGACCAGCCTTATGCAGCAATTGCACCTAGAAGTTCTGCTGAAGAATATGGCTTGGAACTGATTGCCGAGGATATTCAGGAAATGGAAGCCAATTTCACACGTTTCTGGGTTCTAGGAGCTGAAAAGCCTAGTATTCCCTTGCAAGCACAAACTGAAAAAATGAGTTTGGCCTTGACCTTACCTGACAACCTTCCAGGTGCACTCTACAAGGCTCTTTCGACCTTTGCTTGGCGAGGAATTGACCTAACAAAAATTGAAAGTCGTCCACTCAAGACAGCGCTAGGCAAATACTTTTTCATTATCGATGTGGACTATGCTGATAAGGGCCTGGTCCACTTTGCCCAAAAAGAATTAGAAGCCATCGGAATCCAGTATAAGGTTCTGGGTGCCTATCCGATTTATCCAATATCAGACCATGGAAAGGAGAGAAGATGAGTAAAGAAAATCCTCTCAGTCATCATGAAAAATTACGTTATGATTATTTGCTAAAAAATATTCACTATCTCAATGAGAGAGAAAAAAATGAGTTTGCTTACTTGCAAGAAAAGCTAACTCTTGCTAGAGTAAATAGTAGTTCCAGCTTGGAACAAGAAAGAGAAGAGCAGGTCGACTTACCAAGCTATGCGAACCGGAGTCGCTCACAATACAAATCACAAGCACTCTCTGCTCCTCCCAAAAAGAAAAGACGGAAGCTCCGTCTTAAACGCATTTTTATGGTGATTTTTTCACTTTTGGTCTGTGTGGCTTTGGCCATGGTATTCATGTTTTTGCGTGGTTACCAAGATGCTAGCGCAAAGAAAACTGCTGATGCTAAGGCAGCACAGGTTCAAGTCTTTAATGGTCAGGACACTAGAGACGGGGTTAATATTTTGATCATGGGGACGGACGGTCGAATTGGTCAAAATAGTGCTGAGACGCGGACAGACTCTATTATGGTATTAAATGTTGGCGGCTCAGATAAGAAAATGAAGCTAGTCAGCTTCATGCGTGACAATTTGGTTTATATAGACGGTTATAGCCAAGTGATTAACGGTAGAAAACAGACGGATAACAAGTTAAACGTAGCCTATGAGTTAGGAGAACAAGAGGGGCAAAAAGGGGCAGAAATGGTTCGTCAAGTTTTGAAAGATAATTTTGATTTGGACATTAAGTACTACGCCTTGGTCGATTTTCAGGCCTTTGCAACAGCGATTGACACGCTTTTCCCTGATGGGGTGACAATTGATGCCCAATTTTCAACATTGAATGGGCGTCCACTAACAGAAGCTACAGTCGGAGATGATTTACACGCTACTGAGACTGAGTCTCCAACCCAAACCATCAAAGTCGGGAAGCAGCAGATGAATGGCTCGACCCTGCTCAATTATGCTCGTTTCCGTGATGACGATGAGGCGGATTACGGCCGTACAAAAAGACAGCAACAAGTTTTAACAGCAATTTTAGAGCAAATTAAAGATCCCACTAAACTTTTCACTGGTTCTGAAGCTCTTGGAAAGGTTTTTGCTATGACCTCAACCAATGCACCCTATACTTTCCTCCTAACAAACGGTTTATCTGTTTTGGATGGAGCAAAAAATGGTATTGAAAAATTGACGATTCCAGAACTGGGTGACTGGGTAGATGCCTATGATGTTTATGGAGGCTTGGGCTTGCTGGTTGATCAAAACAAATATCAAACCAAGCTCGCTCAAATGGGCTTGAGATAAAATAAGATAGGAGAATCAAAGTTTGATAGCTATTTGGGTAGCAGTCAGGCTTTGATTTTTTACAGTCTGCAATAGATTTTCACCCCCTATTTGTGGTATAATGAAACGATACGATAGAAAGAATAATGAACAATATGACTGATTTAAAAGCAATTCAGGCTCGTAGTCTGGAGATGGCTGAATACTTTGTGGCCTTTTGCAAGGAACATGATTTACTTTGCTATCTCTGTGGGGGAGGCGCTATTGGTGCCCTTCGAAACAAGGGGTTCATTCCTTGGGACGACGACCTAGACTTTTTTATGCCTCGTAAAGATTATGAAAAATTGGCAGAATTATGGCCTCGTTATGCAGATGAACGTTATTTCTTGTCGAAGAGTAACAAGAATTTTGTAGACCGTAATCTTTTTATTACCATTCGTGACAAGGAAACCACTTGTATCAAGCCTTATCAGCAGGATTTAGAATTGCCACATGGTTTGGCCTTGGACGTTTTGCCTTTGGATTATTATCCGAAAAATCCAGCTGAGCGGAAGAAACAGGTTCGCTGGGCCTTGATTTATTCTCTTTTTTGTGCGCAAACTGTCCCAGAAAAGCATGGTACACTTATGAAATGGGGAAGCCGTATTTTACTGGGTGTGACGCCAAAATCTCTCCGTTATCGCATTTGGAAAAAAGCTGAGAAAGAAATGACCAAGTATGATTTGTCTGAGAGTGATGGCATTACAGAATTATGCTCAGGTCCTGGCTATATGAGAAACAAGTACCTAATCGAATCTTTTGAAGACAATCTTTTCTTACCATTTGAAGGGACAGAGATGCCTATTCCAGTTGGCTATGATGCTTATCTCAGCACTGCTTTTGGGGATTATATGACGCCTCCGCCAGCAGACAAGCAAGTACCACATCATGATGCTGTCATCGCTGATATGGATAAGTCTTATACAGAATACAAGGGAGAATATGGAGCATGATGGGTGAAAAAATTAGCGTTATCGTTCCAGTCTACAATGTAGAGGCCTACCTGGAGCGATGTGTGGAGTCAATTCTTCATCAAACTTATACTAATTTTGAACTAATCCTAATAAATGATGGATCTACTGATTCCAGTGGAAAAATCTGTGATCATTTAGCATATCAGTATGAAAATATCAAGGTTTACCATATCGAAAATGCTGGTGTTTCTAATGCCAGAAATGTTGGAATTCAGCTAGCGACAGGTGCTTGGATCACCTTTATTGATAGCGATGATTTCGTTACCCAGGATTACCTAGCTACTTTAGCTAGTGCAGTTGAGGGAGAACATGTAGGTTTTGTGATTGCTCCTCTACACCATATCAAAAATGGAATAGAGACAGATTTACCCCCGTATTCTGGTAGAAAAGAACTTTGGTCAACAGAAAAAACCATGAAAGAATTACTGATGACCACTAAGACATCATTCTTTCCAGTCGCAAAACTATTTAAGAGAGACCTGCTGGCAGATGGTAAATTTAATACAGACTACCATTTAGCTGAAGATGCCTTATTTTTAACTGAATTGCTACTAAAGACAAGATGCAGTAGCGTATTTATTGACAAACCAATTTATTATTATGATCATCGTGAGGGAAGTGCAACAACATCTGTTAATCGGTATGTATTTGATACGATAGAAGTTTATAAGAACATTATTGCTCAAGTATCACAAGTATTTCCTAATTTAAAATATGAATTAAAAAATAGAGAATGTTGGTCATATATCACAGTCTACGATAAAATCATATTTACTTCATCTGAACAGTATCAAAAGGAGAAAGTCGAACTAAGGACTTGGATTATTCAGCATCTACACGAAATATGGAAGGATGCTTATTTTACTAGATTTCGTAAGATAGCTGTCCTGTCACTTGTCTTTTCTCCATGGATATATAAAAAAATTGTTGGATTCAGAAACTAATATTATGAGAAGGAGTTGAAAATGAATTTTTCAATAATGGATGAATACTTTGAAAAATCAAAACTATGGGTTTCATACCTGTTTGTTTTCATTTCGATTTTAAGTATGAGTTCACTAGTTTATAAGATAGCCAATCCTCTTTATAAGGGATTATCAGCAATTGTATTGTTTTATATTTGCTATACATTATTGTTTAAGTGGAAAAAAATCATAGTAGATCGTAAATTTCTGTCCTTATTTGGTCTATTGGCTGGAAGTCATCTGTTATCAGCTATTTTCAATCGCTCTGGACATTTGATTGGAAATGTGATCGAGATCCTCTTTATGGTAACCTATATTTTATTATTTACCATGTTAGAATCAGGTCAATTAAAGAAATTATTTGATTGGATTTCTTACACTATTCAAATTATTTCTTTTTCTTCTGCTATATTTGCATTTACATTATTAGTAAGTAAAGTACTTATCCTATTTAAAATTGGACAGCAATCTTATTACTATGGTGTTATGAATGGGCGTTTGTGGGGAATTGTTAATCCCAATGCTAGTGCAATTTTTTCATATATTAGCATTGTTTTGGCTATGTATTTAATTCATAAAGGAAGTAAATATTCTGTCTATCTTAAACTGAATAATGTGATTCAATTAGTTTATTTCGCAACCATGCAAAGTAGAGGTGCTTTATTATCTTTAGTGTTAATGATTGGGTTTTATAGTTTCTTTATTAACAGGGGCAAGTTAGCTAAGCGATTTCTTACTTTTATTGTTACTGCTTTACTTGTTTCTACTGCTAACATCGGATTGAGTTATGTAGCTTCTATTTACATATCTTCGGGGAAAGCGACTGTATTAGACTTAAATAAAGGACAATCTTATGCAGAAACAGATTCTTCAGTTATAAAAAAAACAGGCGAACTTCATCTAATAGAAACAACACCTAGTGGTAGAACTTATATTTGGAAAAATGCTATAAAAATGGGAAGTGCAAAACCAATTTTTGGTTATGGTGTAAGGAATGTTCCAGATTATTACACAAAATATTTCAGTAAATTTGAGATTCAAAATTCTCTTATTGGTGGAAATTTCCATAACATTTTGGTAACGATATTTGTTAGTTCTGGTATTTTAGGTTTAGTATCCTTTCTGCTTCTACTAGGATATGTAATTAAGCGCTTTTTGACTTATTTGATTGTTTCCAAAAAGAACTCTGAAAAGTTGATTATGATTCTTTTCTTTGGCATCTTGTTCGGTCAATTATTTGAAAGTCAGATTATGTACTCAACTAACTTTATCAATATTATTTTTTGGTTGATTATTGGTTATGGATTAGTTGTTTGCAAACGTGATGAAGGTATTCGTTATCAGGAAGTAACTGATATTAGAGAGATTCAACAGATGGAACTAGGAATCATGGAATACATTCATGAAACTTGTCAGAAAATTGGTGTCAAATATTTCCTAGCTTATGGCAGTCTTATCGGTGCGGTTCGTCACAAAGGTTTTATTCCTTGGGATGATGACATGGATATCTGTATGTTACGAGAAGATTATGAAAAGTTGCAAGACTATCTTATCGCTAACCCTGATAAACGTTACGAAGTGATGTCTTATAAAAATAATCTCAACTATGTCTATCCCTTCATGAAAGTGCAGGATAACCATACCTACTTGCTAGAAGAAGATGTTCGTATTGATTCAAATATGGGGATTTATGTGGATATTTTCCCTGTAGATGGTTACGAGGATGACTCAGTTTTTAAAGATAAAATGACGAGACTTATAAAAAAACGTCAATTAAGCTGTTATACATTTAAAGGGATTACCAATACTAAAAGCATATTAAATTCTTTAATTCGCTATATATCAGTCATTATCTTCTATTTCACAAATACGAACAAGTATATTAGAGGCATTGATGAGCTTGCTCAATCTAGAAAAGTAGATGATTACGAGCTAGTTGACTATCTTATTTATAAAGATATGAATAAACCAGTCTGGAAACGAGAGTGGTTGAAACAAACTATTACGGGTGTATTCGAAGGTAAGGAATTTATGATTCCAAAAAACTATCATGAAATTCTGACCTCGGACTACGGAGATTATACGCAACTGCCACCAGTTGAGCTAAGGTTCTCTCATCATGATTTTCAATTGTGGAAGATTATTAAGGTATCCCAATGATGTCATTGAAATGAAGAAGCCATTAACTCGATGTAAAAAGATTAGGAGTGAATAATAGATGTCAGAGAAAATTTTGACTCTTGAAGAAATTAAACAAATTGAATTAGATATTTTAAACTATTTGCATGAATTGTGTGAGGAGCATGAAATCAAGTATTTTATTGATTTTGGAACCTTGCTAGGAGCTGTACGCCATAAAGGTTTTATTCCTTGGGATGATGATACCGATATTTCTTTGGCTCGAGATGAATTTGAAAAGCTCTATGAGATATTAAAAAATGAAAAACATCCCTACTACAGATTAATTTCATATAGAGAAACAAAAGGCTACCCTTATACATATATGAGAGTTTATGATGTGAGGACAAGAAGAGATGCTAATCTTTTAGATAAGTCGGTTGTTCTAGGTACTTGTGTTGATATTTTCTCATACGATGGGGTTGTTACAGATGAACGTGATAGAAAAAAGATGAGGCTTTATAAACAATTTATTCGACTTTCGTCTCTGAATTTTAAAGGAGTCAAAATAGATAATGGAGGTGTCAAAAATTTACCACGTTATTTTGCATCTGCAATTTTCAGATTGACTTCTCCACAGAAATGGAATGAAAAATTGGAGAAGTTAGCTTTGCAATATGATGTTGAGCAGGCTACAGATCTTGCATGTACTACCTATGACTCTTACTATCCAAGTGGAATTAAGAAAGAGTGGCTATATGATACAATTGAAATGCCATATGAGAATATTCTTGTGAAGGTTCCTAGAAAATTCCATGAGATTTTGGTTTACGAGTTTGGTGAAGACTATATGACTCCTCCACCTATTGAAAATCAAAATCCAGGAACTGATAAAAATTACTGGATTGATTAATTTATGAGCAAGTTGCTTTGATTTGATAATTCGATAAAATAAATAACCTACCTATCTACTGGAATATTCCTTGTTTTAGATAGGTAGGTGATTTTTTTAATTTCTTTTAATCTTAGCAAGAGCAAGATTGAGTGCATAATGGAATGTTTTATCTTTTGTGATAAAAAGTATCAAGAGATAATAGATACCGCAAGTCGCAACAGTCGAGAGAACCATGAGTATCATATTGAAGTTGACTGTATAAGAGTTGATTTGGAAAAGGAATTTAAACGCTAAGTAGATTGGAATGAATCCGAGCGACACAATAGTATAGCGCGTTAAGGTAATAAAGATTTCTTTTAAATCAAGCAACTTATGTTTCTTGATAAAGTAAATTTCCAGCAGAACAACTACAGTTTCTGCAATAATAGTAGTAGCAATGTAGTACTCTGGTGCAAAAATATTATTGAAATACAAGATGCTGTTGAGTAGGATATTGGCACCGCCACCAATAAAGTAAAAGGCTGTTAAACGATTTTCGTGGTCGTTGATGAAGATAATTTGTTTACCAAGGATTAACTCAATGGCCCAAATGATAGTCCGAAAAGCGAAGACACTAGTCACAATACCAGCTTCAAGGTATTTTTCAGAAGAGTAGATGACTGTAGCATAGTTTCCTAATATCATAATCCCAATACTGGTTGGAATGATAAGGAAATAAAAGAGGGCAGCTCCTTGGTTCAGAAGATTTTTATAAGATTCGTAATCTTTCTTACCGAGATAGTAGCCGAGACGTGGAATACTGACGTTGATAGCTCCACTCAAGACACTGGCAATCAACATAACGATGCTGGAAGCAATGGTGTAATAAGAAATGTAGTTTTCATCAGGACCTTTGGTGATAAACATTCTATCGAGTAAGGTGTAGAGCATATTGGCATTAGCTAGAAGCAACATGGTCAAGAGTGGTTTAGATGATTTGACTAATTCAACAAGACCAATCTTAACAAAGGAAACTTCTCGCTTAATCCATAGAAAACTGAGTAGATAGTTGAGAATTGTCGTTGCACTCATGATGATTGCATAAGGTACGATATCATTTGGAGTTTTTACAAAGGTGAAGATAGCGACCAACATGGCAATACGAATAATCAAGGTTTTGTATAAGATAAAAGCATAATTTTCATAAGCCTCGTTCATCCACTCGATGTAAAGGAATTGGAAGAGAGCCTGGACACCAAGTATGTAGTAGAGTTCTTTCAAATTTTCAATACTATTATCCAGATAAATAAATAGGAAATAGATACTTGTTGTTAGAACAGATGTAATAATGGAGATATAGAATAATTTAGAGAAAACATAGTTGATTTTATTTTTATCATCCTTGACCTTACTGATAGCTCGAATTCCGTAGTTATAGATTCCAAATGCGGCTAAAGGAATGACAAAGCTAGCCCAAGTATTTGCGGTATTGAAATAACCATAGTTGGATTTGCTGAGAATCCGCGTCAGATAAGGATTGGTTATCAGGGGAAAAACGATATTGAGAACATTGACTAGTAAGCTAGCCAGTGCATTAACTTTTATATTTTTCATTGTACTTTCTTTCTTGTATTGTAAAATGGTCTCTAGTATTATATCACATTCTCGCTCCATTCTTTTGATAAAATCTTAAAAATCTAGTATAATAGATAGAACTGAAAGTATGAGGTTACTAGCAATGAAAATGAAACAAATTAGTGATACAACTTTGAAAATCACGATGTCTTTAGAGGATTTGATGGATCGAGGAATGGAGATTGCTGACTTTCTTGTTCCTCAAGAAAAAACAGAAGAGTTCTTTTATGCTATCTTGGATGAGTTAGAGATGCCTGATAGCTTTCTAGATACAGGTATGTTGAGCTTCCGTGTGACTCCAAAACCTGATAAGGTAGATGTCTTTGTGACCAAGTCTAAGATTGATCAAAATCTAGATTTTGAAGACTTATCGGATTTACCAGATATGGAAGAATTGGCTCAAATGTCGCCAGATGAATTTATCAAAACCCTGGAAAAAAGCATCGCAGACAAAACTAAGGATGATATCGAAGCGATTCAATCTCTAGAGCAAGTCGAAGCTAAGGAAGAAGAGCAGGAACAGGTTGAACAAGAAGCTGAAAGCAAGAAAGAGCCCTACATCTACTACATCCTTTCTTTTGAAAAATTAGCTGACTTGGTTGCTTTTGCACAGACAGTGACTTTTGAGATGGAAACTTCTGAACTCTACAAGATGAATGAGCGCTATTATTTGACCATTTTAGTGGATATTGAAAATCATCCAAGTCCATATCCAGCTTGGCTGTTGGCCCGTATGCGCGAGTTTGCGGATGATAGTGACATCAGTCGTTCAGTCTTGCAAGAGTATGGTCAAGTCTTGATGAATCACGATGCAGTGCTCAATCTACAAAAGATTGGATAATCCTTTCTGGAAAGCTATTTCTAGATTTTAAGAAGAGCGAATCGTCTGATTCGTTTTTTCTTTTCTAGATTGAAATAGTGATTTACTATAATAGGAATTTTCACAAAATTCTGTTATAATGGCTATATTAGAAAATTTCGAGGAGACAAACATGACAGTTAAAATTGCTTTACTAGGATTTGGTACCGTTGCAAGTGGTGTGCCTTTCCTCCTAAAGGAAAATGGAGAAAAAATCAATCAATCAGCACATTCAGAGATTGAAGTTGCCAAGGTATTGGTCAAGGATGAAGATGAAAAGAATCGCTTGCTTGCAGCAGGGAATGACTTTAACTTTGTAACCAATGTAGATGATATTTTATCAGATCAAGACATTACGATTGTAGTGGAATTGATGGGGCGTATCGAACCAGCTAAAACATTTATCACTCGTGCCTTGGAGGCTGGGAAACACGTTGTGACTGCCAACAAGGACCTTTTGGCTGTCCATGGTGCAGAATTGTTAGAAATCGCTAAAGCTAATAAGGTAGCACTTTACTACGAAGCAGCAGTTGCTGGTGGGATTCCAATTCTTCGTACCTTGGCAAATTCCTTGGCTTCTGATAAAATCACGCGCGTGCTTGGTGTAGTCAATGGAACGTCCAACTTCATGATGACCAAGATGGTGGAAGAAGGCTGGTCTTACGATGATGCTCTTGCGGAAGCGCAACGTCTAGGATTTGCAGAAAGCGACCCTACAAATGACGTGGATGGGATTGATGCAGCCTACAAGATGGTTATTTTGAGCCAATTTGCCTTTGGTATGAAGGTTGCCTTTGACGATGTAGCCCACAAGGGAATCCGCAACATTACACCAGAAGACGTAGCTGTAGCTCAAGACTTGGGTTATGTAGTGAAATTGGTTGGTTCAATCGAGGAAACTCCGTCAGGTATTGCTGCAGAAGTGACTCCAACCTTCCTTCCTAAAGCGCATCCACTTGCCAGTGTGAATGGCGTAATGAACGCTGTCTTTGTAGAATCTATCGGTATCGGTGAGTCTATGTACTACGGACCAGGTGCTGGTCAAAAACCAACTGCAACAAGTGTGGTGGCGGATATTGTTCGTATCGTTCGTCGCTTAAATGACGGTACCATAGGTAAAGACTTCAACGAATACAGTCGTGACTTGGTCTTGGCTAATCCAGAAGATGTTAAAGCTAATTACTACTTCTCAATCTTGGCACCAGACTCAAAAGGTCAGGTCTTGAAATTGGCTGAAATCTTCAATGCTCAAGATATTTCCTTCAAGCAAATCCTCCAAGATGGCAAAGAAGGTGACAAGGCGCGTGTTGTGATCATTACACACAAGATTAATAAAGCCCAGCTTGAAAATGTCTCAGCTGAATTGAAGAAGGTTTCAGAATTCGACCTATTGAATACCTTCAAGGTGCTAGGAGAATAAGATGAAGATTATTGTACCTGCAACCAGTGCTAATATCGGGCCAGGATTTGACTCGGTCGGTGTAGCTGTAACCAAGTATCTTCAAATCGAGGTCTGTGAAGAACGAGATGAGTGGTTGATTGAACACCAGATTGGCAAATGGATACCACATGACGAGCGCAATCTCTTGCTCAAAATCGCTTTGCAAATTGTACCAGATTTACAACCAAGACGTTTGAAAATGACTAGTAATGTTCCCTTAGCGCGTGGTTTGGGTTCTTCCAGCTCGGTTATTGTTGCTGGGATTGAACTAGCCAATCAATTGGGCAAGCTCAACTTGACAGACCATGAAAAATTGCAATTAGCGACTAAGATTGAAGGACACCCTGATAATGTGGCTCCAGCCATTTATGGTAATCTCGTTATTGCAAGTTCCGTTGATGGGCAAGTTTCTGCTATCGTAGCAGATTTCCCAGAGTGTGATTTCCTAGCCTACATTCCAAACTATGAATTGCGTACTAGAGACAGCCGTGGTGTCTTGCCTAAGAAATTGTCTTACAAGGAAGCTGTTGCTGCCAGTTCTATCGCTAATGTGGCGATTGCAGCCTTGTTGGCAGGAGACATGGTGACCGCTGGGCAAGCAATCGAGGGAGATCTCTTCCACGAGCGCTATCGTCAGGACTTGGTAAGAGAATTTGCAACGATTAAGCAAGTGGCCAAAGAAAATGGTGCCTATGCAACCTACCTCTCTGGTGCTGGGCCGACAGTTATGGTTTTGGCTTCTCATGACAAGATGCCAACGATTAAGGCCGAATTGGAAAAGCAACCCTTCAAAGGCAAACTGCATGACTTGAAGGTTGATACCCAAGGTGTCCGTGTCGAAGTAAAATAAAGAATAGAAGATAGGATGGGGAAACTCTCGACCAGAGGGCTTCCTATCCTTTTTTTGAAAATAAGTCTAGTCAAAAAACTTGATAAAGGAGAAATAAAGATGGCAGAAATTTATCTAGCAGGCGGTTGTTTTTGGGGCCTAGAGGAATATTTTTCACGCATTTCTGGAGTGCTAGCAACCAGTGTCGGCTACGCTAATGGACAAGTAGAAACGACCAATTATAAGTTGCTCAAAGAAACAGATCATGCAGAAACGGTGCAAGTGATTTATGATGAGAATGCAGTGTCACTTAGAGAAATTTTGCTCTATTATTTCCGAGTCATTGATCCCTTGTCAATCAATCAACAAGGGAATGACCGTGGTCGCCAATATCGAACTGGGATCTATTATCAGGATGAAGCAGACTTGCCAGCTATCTACACAGTGGTGCAGGAGCAGGAGCGCATGCTTGGTCGAAAGATTGCAGTGGAAGTGGAGAAACTACGTCATTACATTCTGGCTGAAAACTACCACCAAGACTATCTTAAGAAGAATCCTTCAGGTTACTGTCATATCGATGTGACCGATGCTGATAAGCCATTGATTGATGCCTCTAACTATGAAAAGCCTAGTCAAGAGGTGTTAAAGGGCAGTTTGTCTGAAGAATCCTATCGTGTTACCCAAGAAGCTGCTACAGAGGCTCCATTTACCAATGCCTATGACCAAACCTTTGAAGAAGGGATTTATGTAGATATTACGACAGGTGAGCCACTCTTTTTTGCCAAGGATAAGTTTGCCTCAGGTTGTGGTTGGCCAAGTTTTAGCCGTCCGATTTCCAAGGAATTGATTCATTATTACAAGGATCTGAGCCACGGAATGGAGCGAATTGAGGTTCGTTCTCGGTCGGGGAATGCTCACTTGGGGCATGTTTTCACAGATGGGCCTCGGGAGTTAGGTGGTCTCCGTTACTGTATCAACTCTGCCTCTCTACGCTTTGTGGCCAAGGATGAGATGGAAGAAGCAGGATATGGCTATCTACTACCTTACTTAAACAAATAAATCAGAGAGGGTGGGTGCTTCCCACTTTCTTCATTTCCAGAATACGAATAGAAGGGATTTATGAAACACCTACTATCTTACTTTAAACCCTACATCAAGGAATCCATTTTAGCCCCCTTGTTCAAACTACTAGAAGCTGTGTTTGAGCTCTTGGTTCCCATGGTGATTGCTGGGATTGTTGACCAATCCTTACCCCAGAGAAATCAAGGACACCTCTGGATGCAGATTGGCCTGCTCCTTATCTTTGCAGTGATTGGTGTTGTAGTGGCTTTGATAGCCCAGTTTTACTCAGCTAAGGCTGCGGTTGGATTTGCCAAAGGACTGACAGATGACCTTTATCGTCATATTCTTTCCTTGCCCAAGGACAGCAGAGATCGTTTGACAACTTCTAGCTTGGTGACTCGCTTGACTTCGGATACCTACCAGATTCAGACTGGTATCAATCAATTCCTGCGTCTCTTTTTGCGAGCACCCATTATCGTTTTTGGAGCCATTTTTATGGCTTATCGCATCTCAGCTGAGCTGACTTTCTGGTTCTTGGTCATGGTTATCATTTTGACCATTGTTATTGTAGGGCTCTCTAGACTGGTTAATCCTCTCTACAGTAGTCTTAGAAAGAAAACGGACCAACTAGTTCAGGAAACACGCCAGCAATTACAAGGGTTGCGGGTTATTCGTGCTTTTGGACAAGAAAAACAAGAGTTACAGATTTTTCAAACCCTTAACCAAGTCTATGCTAGATTACAAGAAAAGACAGGTTTCTGGTCTAGTTTATTAACCCCTCTGACCTATCTGATTGTCAATGGAACCCTCCTCGTTATTATCTGGCAGGGCTATCTTTCAATTCAAGGAGGTTTGCTCAGTCAAGGTGCTCTTATTGCCCTCATCAACTATCTCTTACAGATTTTGGTGGAATTGGTCAAGCTAGCCATGCTGATCAATTCTCTCAACCAGTCCTACATCTCAGCTAAGCGAATTGAGGAAGTCTTTGGGGAGGCTCCAGAAGATATTCACTTAGAGCTAGAACAAAAGCAAGCTACCAGTGATCAGGTTTTACAAGTTCAAGAACTGACCTTTACCTATCCTGATGCGGCCCAGCCTTCTCTAAGAGATATTTCCTTCGATATGAAGCAAGGGCAAATCCTTGGTATCATCGGAGGAACTGGTTCTGGTAAATCAAGCTTGGTGCAACTCATCCTTGGATTTTATCCAGCAGACAAGGGGAGCATAGACCTTTATCGAGACGGATCTAGTCCTCTCAATCTTGAACAGTGGCGGTCTTGGATTGCCTATGTGCCCCAAAAAGTCGAACTCTTTAAGGGAACCATTCGTGCTAACTTGACTCTAGGTTTCAATCAAGAAGTAACGGACCAAGAACTCTGGCAGGCCTTGGAAATTGCGCAAGCTAAGGATTTTGTCAGTGAAAAGGAAGGACTCTTAGATGCCCTAGTTGAGGCAGGAGGGCGAAATTTCTCGGGCGGTCAAAAACAAAGGCTGTCTATCGCACGAGCAGTCTTGCGCCAGGCTCCGTTTCTCATCCTAGATGATGCTACCTCGGCCCTCGACACCATTACCGAGTCCAAGCTCTTGAAAGCTATCCGAGAAAATCTGCCAAATACAAGTTTAATCTTGATCTCTCAACGAACCTCGACTTTACAGATGGCTGACCAGATTCTCCTCTTGGAAAAAGGGGAGCTCCTAGCTATCGGCAAGCACGAGGACTTGATGAAATCCAGCCAAGTCTATCGTGAAATCAATGCATCCCAACATGGTAAGGAGGACTAGCATGAGACGACAAACTGCAAATCAAACACTCACACGTTTGGCCAAAGATTTTGCAAACCATCCCTTCCTCCTTTTCCTAGCCTTTCTAGGAACTATTGCCCAGGTTGGCTTATCAATTTATCTTCCCATCTTGATTGGGCAGGTCATTGACCAAGTCCTGGTGGCTGGTTCTTCACCAGTTTTTTGGCAGATTTTTCTCCAAATGATCTTGGTGGTCATAGGAAATACCCTTGTGCAGTGGGTCAATCCTCTCCTCTATAATCGCCTAATCTTCTCTTATACCAAAGATTTGCGAGAGCGAATCATCCATAAGCTCCATCGTTTACCGATTGCTTTTGTGGATCGGCAAGGAAGTGGAGAGATGGTCAGTCGTGTGACCACAGACATCGAACAGTTGGCAGCTGGCTTGACCATGATTTTTAACCAATTTTTTATTGGCGTCTTAATGATTTTGGTTAGTATTCTAGCCATGCTTCAAATTCATCTCCTCATGACTCTTTTGGTCTTGCTGTTGACGCCACTTTCTATGGTAATTTCACGCTTTATTGCCAAACGCTCCTATCATCTCTTCCAAAAGCAAACAGAGACGCGGGGAATTCAGACTCAGTTGATTGAAGAATCGCTTAGCCAACAGACAATTATCCAGTCCTTCAATGCTCAAGAAGATTTTATCCAAAGACTGCGTGAGGCTAATGACAACTATGCAGGTTATTCGCAGTCAGCTATCTTTTACTCTTCAACGGTTAATCCTTCGACTCGCTTTGTAAATGCGCTTATTTATGCCCTTCTAGCTGGAGTAGGAGCTTATCGTGTCATGATGGGGTCCACCTTGACCATTGGACGCTTAGTGACTTTTTTGAACTATGTTCAGCAATACACCAAGCCTTTTAACGATATTTCTTCAGTTCTAGCCGAGTTGCAAAGTGCTCTCGCTTGCGCGGAGCGTGTTTATGGAGTCTTAGAGAGTCCTGAGGTGGCTGAAAGTGGTAAGGAAGAGTTGACTAGTGACCAAGTTAAGGTAGCTATTTCCTTTAAACAGGTTTCTTTTGGCTACCATCCTGAAAAGATTTTGATTAAGGATTTATCTATTGATATTCCAGCTGGTAGCAAGGTGGCTATCGTTGGTCCGACAGGTGCTGGAAAATCAACTCTTATCAATCTTCTCATGCGTTTTTACCCTATTAACTCAGGAGATATCTTGCTGGATGGGAAATCCATTTATGACTATAGTCGTGCATCATTGAGACAGCAGTTTGGCATGGTGCTCCAAGAAACCTGGCTCAAGCAAGGAACTATTCATGATAATATTGCCTTTGGAAATCCTGAAGCCAGTCGGGAGCAAGTGATTGCTGCTGCCAAAGCAGCCAATGCCGACTTTTTCATCCAACAGTTACCTCAAGGCTATGATACCAAGTTGGAAAATGCTGGAGAATCTCTCTCTGTTGGTCAGGCCCAGCTCTTAACCATCGCCCGGGTCTTTCTGGCTATTCCCAAGATTCTTATCTTAGACGAGGCGACTTCTTCCATCGATACACGGACAGAAGTGCTAGTACAGGATGCCTTTGCCAAACTCATGAAGGGGCGCACAAGTTTTATCATCGCTCACCGCTTGTCTACCATTCAGGATGCGGATTTGATTCTTGTCTTGGTGGATGGCGACATTGTTGAGTATGGCAATCATCAAGAACTCATGGTTCGAAAGGGCAAGTATTACCAAATGCAGCAAGCTGCAGTTTTTAGCTCTGAATAAGCCATTCTAATTTCGAACTCTTATAGATAAAAAAGTTGCCTTCGGGTGACTTTTTTGTTACAATAGCTAGAAAAATTATTCACTGTAATACTCAATGAAAATCAAAGAGCAAGCTAGGAAGCTAGCTGTAGGTTGCTCAAAGCACTGCTTTGAGATTGTAGATAAGACTGACGAAGTTAGCTCAAAACACCGTTTTGAGGTTGTGGATAGAACTGACGAAGTCAGCTCAAAACACTGTTTTGAGGTTGTAGATAAGACTGACGAAGTCAGCTCA